>JAUXFS010000358.1 GCA_030622775.1 Rhodospirillales bacterium
CCGGGTGTGAACGTCGGCGCCGCCCAGCGCCTCGGCGGTGACCACCTCGCCGGTCGCCGCCTTGACCAGCGGCGGACCGCCGAGAAAGATCGTGCCCTGGTTCTTGACGATGATGCTCTCGTCGGACATCGCCGGCACGTAGGCGCCGCCGGCGGTACACGAGCCGTGGACGATGGCGATCTGCGGCACCCGCGCCGCCGACATGGTGGCCTGGTTGTAGAAGATCCGGCCGAAGTGGTCGCGGTCGGGAAACACCTCGTCCTGCTCGGGCAGGTTGGCGCCGCCTGGTTCGACCAGATAGATGCACGGCAGGTCGTTTTCGAGGGCGATGTTCTGGGCGCGAAGGTGCTTCTTCACCGTCAGGCCGTAATAGGTGCCGCCCTTCACCGTCGGGTCGTTGGCGATGACCATGCATTCGACGCCGGCGATGCGGCCGATGCCGGTGACGACGCCGGCCGCCGACACCTCGCCGCCATACATCCCATAGGCCGCCAGTTGCGACAGCTCGAGGAACGGCGAGCCGACGTCGAGCAACCGGCGGATCCGTTCGCGAACCAAAAGCCGGCCGCGCTCGGCGTGCTTGGCCCGCGCCCGTTCGCCGCCGCCCTGCTTGATCTCGGCGATCCTGGCGCGGAGATCCGCGACTAGTTCCTCCATCGCGGCGACATTGGCCTTGAAGGCGTCCGAGCGCTTGTCGGCGGTGCTTTTGAAAACAGTCATTGCGAGATCACCAGCCCCCTTCCGTCATCCACGTCTGCACCATCAGCAGCCGGTCACACCCCCAGAAGCCCTCGCCGTCGACGATGAAGAACGGCGAGCCGCAGACGCCGCGCTCCACCGCCGTCGTTCCCTCGTCGATGAGCCGCTGCTTCCACCGCGGGTCCTGCACGGCGGCCAGCAGATCGTTCCGGTCGATGTCCAGCGGCTCGGCGATGTCGGCCACCGTCTCCGCCGGGCCGATATCGCGGCCTTCGCCGAAATAGGCATGGAAGATCGCCCTGGCGAAATCCCTGGCCAGCTCCGGGTCGTCGGCGTCGAGCCAATAGAAGGCGCGGGCGGCGGCGAGGGTGGCGATCGGAAACGGATCGGGCAGCACCCACGGCACGCCGAACAGACGGCCGAGCCGTTCCCAGTCGTGGCGGCTGTACTCCCCCTTGATCGGCACCTGGATCAACGGCTTGACGCCGGTCTGCTTCATCACCGCGCCGAGCATGATCGGCTTCCACACCGCCCGCCGCCCGCCCGCCTCCGCCACCTCGTCCACCCGATGGCTGGCGAAATAGCCGTAAGGAGAAGAGAAGTCGAAATAGAAGTCCAGAACGTCGGTCATCGCACCCACCTCCCCGCCCGCGGCCGTCTCACCAGGAAAGGTCGGTGCCGTCGTAATTGACGAACCGGCCGCTGTTCTCGAGGCCGAGGCCGTCGATGACCTCGCGCATGCCGGCGACGCTCTCGAAGGCTTCGATCTTGGCCCCCGGCCCGCCCATGTCGGTCCGCACCCAGCCGGGGTGGAGGACCGCGACGGCGATCTGTTTCTGCTTGAGGTCGATCGCCAGGCTCTTCATCACCGCGTTGAGCGCCGCCTTCGCCGAGCGGTAGACATAGGAACCGCCGGAGGTGTTGTCGCCGATGCTGCCCATGTTGCTGGTGATCGCGACGATGCGCTTGAGCTTGCTTTTCGCCACGTTTTTACTGAACACGGCGCTGATCTTCAGCGGCGCCATGGTGTCGACCCGGAAGACCTCGGCCCAGGCGGCGTAATCGACGGAGCCGTAAGGCACGACCCGCGGCCCGTAGATCCCGGCGCCGTTGATCAGAAGATCGATCGGCACGCCATCCAGCTTCTTCGCCAATTCCTCGATACGCGCGAAATCGGTAACGTCGAGGGGATGAACCTCGATCTCACCCTCGAGCGCGTTCAGGGCCTCGGCCAGGGCCGGCCGACGGCAGGTGGCGATCACCTTCCAGCCCTCGGCGGCGTATTGCTTGGCGAACTCCAGCCCCAACCCCCGGTTGGCCCCCGTGATCAGACATGTCGGCATTGGTTTTCCCCTTTCCCTTTCTCAGGCCGTCTCTTCGTACAGCTCCCGGCCGATCAGCCAGCGGCGGATCTCGCTGGTCCCGGCGCCGATCTCGTAGAGCTTGGCGTCGCGCAGCAGCCGTCCCGTCGGGTATTCGTTGATGTAGCCGTTGGCGCCGAGACACTGGATCGCCTCCAACGCCATCCACGTCGCCTTTTCGGACGCATACAAGATGGCGCCGGCGGCATCCTTGCGGGTGGTTTCGCCGCGGTCGCAAGCCTGCGCCACCATGTAGACGTAGGCCTTGCTCGCGTTCATCGTCGTGTACATGTCGGCGAGCTTGGCCTGCATCAACTGGAAGGAGCCGATCGGCTCGCCGAACTGACGGCGTTCGTGGATGTAGGGCACGACGATGTCCATGCACGCCTGCATGATCCCGAGGGGGCCGGCCGAGAGCACCAGCCGTTCGTAATCGAGGCCGCTCATCAACACGTTGACGCCCTTGTTGAGCGTACCGAGCACGTTCTCCTCCGGCACCTCGCAGTCCTGGAACACCAGCTCGCAGGTGTTGGAGCCGCGCATGCCGAGCTTGTCCAGCTTCTGCGCCGTCGAGAACCCCTTGAAACCGCGCTCGACGAGGAACGCGGTGATCCCGCGCGGGCCAGCCTGGGGCTCGGTCTTGGCGTAGACGACGAGGACGTCGGCGTCGGGACCGTTGGTGATCCACATCTTGGTGCCGTTGAGCACGTAACGGTCGCCCCGCCGTTCGGCGCGAAGCTGCATGCCGACCACGTCCGATCCGGCGCCGGATTCGCTCATCGCCAGCGCCCCCACGTACTCGCCACCGACCAATTTCGGCAGATATCTGCGCCGCTGCTCCTCGGTGCCGTTACGGTGGATCTGGTTGACGCACAGGTTGGAATGGGCGCCGTAACTCAAACCGACCGAAGCCGACGCGCGGCTGATCTCCTCCATCGCCACGACGTGCTCCGTGTAGCCCATGCCGGCGCCACCGTATTCTTCCCCGACGGTGATACCGAGAACGCCGAGCGCCCCCATTTTCGCCCACAGGTCGGACGGAAACACGTTTTGGTGATCGATATCGGCGGCCCTCGGCGCGATTTCGTCCGAAGCGAAGCTTTGTACCGAGGCCCGCAGCATGTCCGCGGTCTCGCCGAGATTGAAGTTCAGTGCCGGAATTTCATTGGCAGTCATCGTTCCTCCCCGCGTCCGCCCGACGCGACTATACGCTGGGGTTTCGTCCGCGACAAACCCCAACCGTGAGACAACGTCACGGGTGCCGCCACATTGAGATGCTCAACGGCCGCGTTGCCGCGTCTCACGAAAGCGCGGACTACCCGACAACATCCGGCCGCCCGGTGATCGTCATCAACGTCTGCTGCAAGATGGCGCAGACCCGGCTGGAGCCGTTCTTCATCGCACTGACCTCCGCTCGGCTGACGGTCAGCGTGCGGCCTGGTCGGACGACGCTGCCACGGGCGATCAGCAGTTCGCCGTCCGCCGGAGCGACTAGGTTGATCTTGAACTCCACGGTCAGCACGCCG
>JAUXFS010000406.1 GCA_030622775.1 Rhodospirillales bacterium
CCGAAGGTGGCGAACCCCCTACCGGCGAGCACGCGGCGCAGCGGCGAAGGGTTGAACGGCGCGTCGATCACCAACCCGCCCGCAACAGGCACTTTGTCGACAACCGCCATGATTTCGGAAAACGGGTCATGGCCGTCGGCGAGAATGGGGCGAACATCGATGCGTTGCGCGGCCGCCTCGTCGAAACGATCCATCCAGGCGGGCCGCTGTTCCTCTTCCCCATCCCAACGCCCCGCCGCACAGGGAGCCGGGATCTCCCCGTTGACCGCCGCGAGCACAACGGCGACCGGCACCGCGGCTATTTGCGCCGCGTCGCGAAGGGTCGCCATCCGTCCCACCGTCTCTCGCCCTTCCCGCTCCCGCAAACGCCGAAATGTCGGATGCAACGCCGCGAGCCGATCGCCGACCCCGGGGTCGGCGGCAATGACATCGGCGGTGGGCGAGTCGGCGTCGAACCGCCCCGCCGGTGTGGCGGCGCCGACATTGCAGCCTTCACCTTCCTTCGTTTCTCTACCCTTCTCTCTATCCTTCATCAATCGGGACCCCTCCCGAAGGCAACGCCTTCCCGACCATCTTCCCCCGACGGCAAGGCATGGTCATTGATGGTCGTCAAGGGCCGGCCCGGCGGCAACCGGCCCGTCCAGGAAGTCGGATGAAAGGCTCTCAAGTCCGGCAGAACCGGCGGAGCTTTTCGACGTCGCCGATGGTCACTTCGTCGCCGCTGCTCTTGACCCCGAGGTCACCGAGGCGGGCCATCGCCCGCGACAGGCTCTCGGGCGCGATGCCGATCCGGCTGGCGATCAGGCTCTTGCGGTAGGGAAGCCGTACCGTCACCGCGCCCGCGTTGACATCGGTCAACTGGAGGATGTACCAGGCAAGGCGTTGGGCCGGAGTCTGCGCCTTGAGGTGATACAATTCCCCCATCAACCGAAGCTGCCAGCGTCCGATCGAAGCGAGCATCTTGAAGGCCGACGCCTTGTCCTCGGCCAACCGGCGCAGGAATATTGCCGCATCGATCCGGAGAAGCCGGCTTCCGGCCATGGCTTCGGCGTTCACCGGAAACCGTCCCGAAGCGAACATCGCCGCTTCCGCGAACGATGCGCCGGTGCTGAAGATCTCGATGATGCTCTCGCTGCCGTCTTCGTTGAGGGCGAACAGCCTCACCGCGCCTTCGACGACGACGAAAAAACAGTCCGCCCGGTCGCCCGCCGAGAACAGCAAGGTGTCGTCCACGTACGACCGGGCCGAAGCGCCGTCGAGCAAATCGGCGAGCGACTCTCGCGGCAATCCCTCGAACAAAGGCGTCCGGCAGACCGTCTCGAAGTCGTCGCCGGAAAGAAGCGAAGTAATCCTCATCGTCGCATCCTACGGGAAACGTCGACCGACCGGACAGCCGGATCGACATCGAAATAATCGCGGAATCTCAATTGTCCGCCTTCGGACTTTCACTGAACTCCCGCAAGGCCGTAACATCGCGTATGCGAAAGACGTCGTCCGCCTTGTGGTAGCGCACGCCGAGCGGCTGAAGCCGCAAAAAGGCCCGCGACAGGGTTTCCGGCTGCATCCCCAACTCGCTCGCCAGAAGCTTCTTGCCGTACTGCAGGCGGATCTCCGCCGCGCCCGTCTGCGCTTTCGTCAACCCGAGAAGATGCGCGGCCAGCCTCTGCGCCGTCGTCTTCATCTTCAGATCCATGATCTGACGCAGCAGACCCCTGAGCCGCATCGACATTTCCCCCAGCATCGACAGCACGAGGTCGAATCGCTGATCGAGAAGACGGCAGAAGGGCTCCCCCGGTATGGCGACGACCTCCGTCGGCTCGAGCACCTCCGCCGTCATCGGGTACACCCCCTGGCCACAGATCGCCGCCTCGGCAAAGGTTTGACCGGGGCCGATGATGCCGGCGATGCTCGGCGCGTTGTCCTCCTCGCCCACATACAGAACCACGCGGCCTTGCAGGATGACGAAGAACCGATCCGCCCGGTCCCCCTGATGAAACAGAACCGTCCCGGCGGCATGCCGCTCGAGGACGGCATTCCCCATCAAAGGCTCGAGATCCTCCACGGAGATGCGCGCGAACAGCGGACATCCCTTCAATTTCTCGCACGGAACGAAATCTTGCACTATCACGGTCAGCCTTCCCGATTTTGCCGGTCATGTTAGCGCAATCCTGAGCGAAATCCTCGACTTTTCTCCGGATCGGCAAACGCCGGCGGCGCCCCGCGGGGTCGGCGATGTCGAAGACAATTGTCGAAGAAGGCGAACATGATAACATGACTCCGTGGCGGACCCCCTCGGGGCATTCATCCGGCTCGTCGCGGCGATCGAGCCCGCCCGTGGGGGACGACAGCGGCACTGGCAGGTCGAACCATGGACACGTCGAAGCAGGCCGTATTCGCGGACGTTCAACCGGTTGTCGCCGGCCAGGACCGCTTCGTTACCTCCCTCCAGCACATTCTGGCGGAGTTGGAGCGCGTGGATCTGCTGATCCGTGCGCAGGTTTGGCGCGCGAGAGCGCTGCACAAGGTCGACCATGAGTTCCAGGGGCTTTGTATCTCGGAGGAGGAAGTGGACGCCCTCCTCCGCCGCCCGGCCGGACTTCCGGAATGGGCGGCCGGCGGTGGGACACTCCCGTCGAGCCCCCTTCGGGACGGCCTCGACGGGCTGATCGCCGATATCGACCGCCGCAAGGTCGAGAGCATCCGGTGCGGCGTGACGCTGCGCCTTCACCAACTGGCCCGGCTTTTCCGGCTCACGCCCTTCGATGTGGACGTGCTGTTGGTCTGCCTGGCCCCGGAACTCGACCTTCGCTATGAGCGCCTGTTCGCCTATCTCCAGGACGACGTCACCAAGAAGCGGCCGAGCGTCGACCTGGTCCTCAACCTGTTATGCCCGTCGTTCGAAGCCAAGCTCGAGGCGCGTCAACGATTCGCCGACAGCGCGCCGCTCATCGACCAGCGGATGGTTCACCTGTTCGACGACCCGTCCCAACATCGTCCGCCGCTGTTGAGCCGTTATCTCAAGCTCGACGAACGGGTGGTGAACTACCTGCTCGACGACGACCGGCTCGACGTCCGCCTGGTGGCGTACGCCGGAACAACCCCGCCGCGATCCACGCTCGACGGGTTGGTGCTGCCGGTCGAGACCAAACACCGTCTGGCACGGCTCGCGCACGATGCGCGTTCCGGGGAAAGGGCGACGGTTCTGCTGCTTCAGGGCCCCTATGGCGTCGGCAAGCAGGCCACCGCCGAGGCG
>JAUXFS010000523.1 GCA_030622775.1 Rhodospirillales bacterium
AGGCGAAGATCGGCATCATGCCGGGCCACATCCACCGTCCCGGACGGGTGGGTGTGATCAGCCGCTCCGGCACTCTGACCTACGAAGCGGTCTGGCAGGTGACCAACCTCGATCTCGGCCAGTCGACCTGCATCGGCATCGGCGGCGACCCGATCAACGGCACCGACTTCATCGACTGCCTGGAGATGTTCCTCGCCGACGATGCAACCAAGGGCATCGTCATGATCGGTGAAATCGGCGGCTCAGCCGAGGAGGAAGCTTCCGAATTCATCAAACAGTCCAAGGTCAAAAAGCCGATGGTCGGTTTCGTCGCCGGCGTTACCGCCCCTCCGGGTCGGCGCATGGGCCACGCGGGCGCCATTATCTCTGGCGGAAAGGGAACCGCAGGGGATAAGATCGAGGCGATGAAAAGCGCTGGCATCCACGTCGCCGATTCTCCGTCGAAACTTGGCACCACGATGAAGGCGGCGATGGGTGGATAAGCGTTGATGTAACCACTCGGGAGGAAGGGCGCGGCGTCATGCCGCGCCTTCGCTGGCAATATGGCAACGACAACCGACTCGTTTTTGACGGGCGCCAACGCAACCTACATCGCCGATCTCTATCGTCGGTATATCGAGAGCCCCAACTCGGTGGAGCCGAGTTGGGCTTCTTTTTTTGCCGATCTGGGCGACGAGAGTCGTGTCGTTCTCGGCGACGTGCGGGGCGCCAGTTGGGCGCCGGCGCGGTTCGGTGTCCCCGGCGACGGCGACGGCGGTGGCGCGGCCCCGGCGGCGGCGGCGATGCCGGCCGAAGCGGCGGCCCCGGCCGCGGTGGACCTCAGGGCCGCGACCTTGGATTCGATCCGCGCGCTGATGCTGATCCGCACCTACCGGGTGCGCGGCCACCTGATCGCCAACTTCGACCCGCTCGGCCTGGAGGGCAAGAAGCACCACCCGGAGCTCGATCCGGCGACCCACGGCTTTACCGAGGCGGACATGGACCGTCCGATCTTCATCGCCAACGTGCTGGGGCTGGAGACCGCGACGTTGCGCGAGATCCTCCAGGTGCTGAGGGAGACCTACTGCGGTTCCATCGGCGTCGAGTTCATGCACATCCAGCACCCCGACGAGAAGGCCTGGATACAACAGCGCATCGAGAGCATTCGCAACCAGACCCAGTTCACCCTCAACGGCAAGCGCGCCATTCTCGAGCGTCTGGTCGAGGCCGAGGGCTTCGAACGGTTCCTCCACGTCAAGTATACCGGCACAAAGCGCTTTGGCCTTGACGGCGGCGAGGCGACCATTCCGGCAATGGAACAGATCCTCAAGCGCGGCGCCCAGTTGGGGCTCAAGGAGGTGGTGCTCGGCATGCCGCACCGCGGCCGGCTCAACGTCCTCGCCAACATCATGCACAAGCCCTACGTCGCCATCCTCTCGGAATTCCAGGGTGGCACCTCCCATCCCGGAGACGTCCAGGGTTCGGGCGACGTCAAGTATCACCTGGGCACGTCGGCGGACCGGATGTTCGACGGCAGCGAGATCCATCTGTCGTTAGCGGCAAACCCCTCGCACCTGGAGGCGGCGGACCCGGTGGTGCTCGGCAGGGTCCGCGCCAAGCAGACCAGCCTCGGCGATACCGACCGCGACCTGGTCATGGGCGTTCTGCTGCATGGCGACGCCGCCTTCGCCGGCCAGGGGCTGGTCGCCGAATGCTTCGGCCTGTCGGAGCTCAAGGGCTACCGCACCGGCGGCATCATCCACTTCATCGTCAACAACCAGATCGGTTTCACCACCAGTCCGAGCTATTCGCGCTCGTCGCCCTATCCGTCGGACGTGGCGAAGATGGTCCAGGCGCCGATCTTTCACGTCAACGGCGACGATCCCGAGGCGGTGGTCCATGTCGCCCGTATCGCCACCGAGTTCCGCCAGGAATTCAAACGCGACGTGGTCGTCGACATGTTCTGCTATCGCCGGTTCGGCCACAACGAGGCCGACGAGCCGATGTTCACCCAGCCGAAGATGTACCGCGCGATAGCCGACCATCCGACGACGCGGGAGATCTATGCCCGCAAGCTGATCGACGAGGGTGTGGTGACGGCCGAGGAGTTCGCGGCAATGGACGCCGACTTCCGCGGGCGTCTGGACAAGGACTTCGAAGCGGCGTCAAGCTTTGCCTCCAACAAGGCCGACTGGCTCGAGGGCAAGTGGGCGGGGCTCGGCACGCTGGTCGGCGAGGAGGAGATGCGCGAGGACGAGACGTGGACGTCGATGGACGTTCTTCGCGCCGTCGGCCTCGCCCTCTGCCGACCGCCGGAGAATTTCAACGTCAACCGCAAGATCACCCGCCTTCTCAAGAGCAAGCGGAAAATGATCGAAAGCGGCGATGAGATCGACTGGGCGACGGCCGAGGCGCTGGCCTTCGGCACCCTGCTATCGGAAGGCGTGGCGGTCAGGCTGTCGGGCCAGGATTCGGGGCGGGGGACGTTCTCGCACCGCCATTCGGTGCTGGTCGATCAGGAAAGCGAGGCGCGCTATATTCCGCTCAACAACGTCAGCGACGTCCAGGCCAACTTCGAGGTCATCGACAGCCCGCTGTCCGAAGTTTCGGTGCTCGGCTTCGAGTACGGCTACGCTCAGGTCGATCCGGACTCGTTGGTCCTCTGGGAGGCCCAGTTCGGTGATTTCG
>JAUXFS010000108.1 GCA_030622775.1 Rhodospirillales bacterium
CAGGGCGCCCCTTCGGGCAACGCTCGCGGTAGCGCCCCGGGCGGCGCTCCGGGTGGCGCGGGGGGCGGCGCGGCGGGCGGTGCCCGCGGTCCCGATCTCGACGACGAGATTCCATTTTGAGCGAGGCGCCGATGCCGTCGCCGGGGAGGATTCCGACACGGCCGGCGAGACGGCACGCGTCGGCCGGTCGCCGGGACGCCGGGCGCGCCGGCATCACCTGAGAGCCTGACCGACAACACATTGTCGGTCCGGCTCCGAAAGATCGCGGGAGGCAGGGCTGTCGGTGAAAGGGCAGTCGGGAACGACAGTGGGGATTTTTACGGTTCTGGCCGTTCTGGTCGCGGTTGCCGTGGCCGGCGTGTCGATATCAGAAAACCGTCGGCCGCTTCCTCCGTTGGAGGTGGTCATCGATATGCCGCCCCCGGCGCCGGAACCGGTTGCCGCGCGAACGCCCGAATTGGCGCCCGAATTGGCGCCCGAACCGGCGCCCGAATTGGCAGGCGAACCGGCAGTCGGGGGTGGAGCGCCGAGCGCGCCGGACCCCAGGGTCGTCGCCGCCCGCGCAACCGAGGCGGAATCGGCGGGCGAGGGGGAATCTCATCCGGAGCCGGAAGGCGGCGACGGGCCGAGGCTGGCGGATGCCCTGGCCGAGGACGTGCAAGAGCCCGAGGACGTGCAAGAGATCGAAACCGCCGCCGGAAGCGACGATTTCGATGCGATACCGCCGCCGAATCCGATTGCGCCGAGGGTCGATGCCCGGACCGAGGATCGGGAGGGGGACGCCGCGCCGCCGGTCGAGACGCCGAACGGGCCGACCGCATCGAACGAAACGGTCGGCGCCGATGTCGAAACCGCCGACGGCCCGGCGGCGCGGATCGACCTCAACAGCCTCGTCGCCACCTTCGTCGAGCCGGCGATGGAGGAACGCCAGCCCACCATGGCCCCGACCCACGGCGCCTCGACTTACGTTGCCCCGACCGACGATACCCCGGCCCCGCTTGGCGATGCGGTGGTGATCAGCCGTCGAAGCAACCTGCGTTCGGAACCGGGGCCGGATTCAACGGTCCTTGCCAAGCTGAACCCGGGTGAACGGGTTTTTCGCCTGGATGACAAGCCGGTGTTGGGCTACTACCGGGTTGCATCGGAAGGCGTTGTCGGCTGGATCTGGTGGTTGAACGTGAGTGACGGCCCGGGTGGGAATATCGAAGGTTGATGGCCATGCGGTCATTCACGCGATTTCGCCGGATTGCGAAAGCCTCGCCACACCGGGATGGCGTTTGACTTTTTCGACCGCCGACAACCTCAAAAAAAGGTCCTTCCAGGCTTGTTCGAGCCTCGCCCTTTTGTTGTGTGCCGCGCCGCACCGTGGTAGCTATACATCAACGTACGTTGGCATTTGCCTTCGCCGCCGCACCCGCACCCTTTTACCTTTCATCGTGAGTGATTCTTGCTGACGACGCCTCCACCGCTTCCGCCCGGCCCGGACACGATACCGATCGCCATCGAGGAGGAGATGGAGCGCTCCTACCTCGATTACGCGATGAGCGTTATCGTCAGCCGCGCGTTGCCCGACGTCCGCGACGGCCTCAAACCGGTGCATCGCCGGATCATCTTCGCCATGCACGAGAGCGGCTACGGATACGACCGGCCGTTCCGCAAGTCCGCCCGCATCGTCGGCGACGTGATGGGCAAATACCATCCCCACGGCGATACGGCGATCTACGACGCCCTGGTCCGCATGGCCCAGGATTTCGCGATGCGGTTGCCGTTGATCGCCGGGCAGGGCAACTTCGGGTCCATGGACGGCGATCGCGCGGCGGCGATGCGCTATACCGAGGCGCGTCTCGCCCGGGTCGCTCACGCCCTGATCGACGACATCGACAAGGATACCGTCGATTTTCAGTCCAACTACGACGACAGCGCCCGGGAACCGACGGTGCTGCCCGCGCGTTACCCCAATCTCCTGGTCAACGGCGCCGGCGGCATCGCCGTCGGCATGGCCACCAACATTCCGCCGCACAACCTGGGCGAGGTGATCGATGCCGCCTGCGCGGTGATCGACAATCCCGAGGTCACGATCATGGAATTGATCGAGAACCACGTGCCGGGGCCGGACTTTCCGACCGGCGCGCTGATTCTCGGGCGTCAGGGCATTCTGTCGGCCTTCCTCACCGGCCGTGGATCGGTGGTCATGCGCGGCCGCACGCGGATCGAGGAGATCCGCAAGGATCGGATGGCGATCATCATCAGCGAGGTGCCGTACCAGGTGAACAAGGCGCGGATGGTCGAGATCACCGCCGACGCCGTCCGCGACAAGAGGATCGTGGGCATCTCCGATCTGCGCGACGAATCCGACCGCGATGGGGTGCGGGTGGTCATCGAGCTCAAGCGCGACGCCGAGCCCGAGGTGGTGCTGAACCAACTTTACCGCTACACGCCGCTGCAAACCTCGTTCGGCGTCAATACGCTGGCGCTCGACGGCGGCCGGCCGCGGATGATGAACCTGAAGGATATCATCGTCGCGTTCCTGTCGTTCCGCGAGGAGGTGATCCGGCGGCGAACGGCCTTTCTCCTCGGCAAGGCCCGCGAACGGGCGCACCTGTTGGCGGGACTGGCCGTCGCCGTCGCCAACATCGACGAAGTGATCGCCCTGATCCGCCGCTCCCCGGACCCGGCCGCGGCGCGCGCCGCGCTGATGGAACGGCCGTGGCCGGCGGCGGACGTCGAGCCGCTGATCGCCCTGATCGAGGATCCGGAGCATTTGGTCAAGGATGGCGTCTACCGGTTGTCGGAGTTGCAGGCGCGGGCGATCCTCGATCTGCGGCTGCATCGGCTGACCGGCCTCGAGCGCGAGAAGATCGCCGGGGACCTGAGGAGCCTGGGCGAGGAAATCGTCGACTATCTGGATATCCTCGGGTCGCGCACCCGCCTCCTCGAGGTGCTGCGCGGCGAACTCGTCGAGATCAAGGAGCAGTTCGCGACGCCGCGGCGCACCGAGTTGGTCGAATGGGAGGCCGAGCAGGACATCGAGGACCTGATCCAACGCGAGGACATGGTGGTGACGGTCACCACCACCGGCTACATCAAGCGGGTTCCGTTGAGCACCTACCGGGCGCAGAGACGGGGCGGCAAGGGCCGCGCCGGCATGACGACCCGCGAAGAGGACTTCGTCAGTCAGGTGTTCGTGGTCAATACCCACACGCCGGTTCTGTTCTTCTCGTCCGCGGGCATGGTCTACAAGCTCAAGGTCTACAGGCTGCCGCAGGCCACGCCGCAGGCCCGTGGCAAGGCGATGATCAACCTCCTGCCGCTGCGGTCGGGCGAGACCATCACCACGTTGATGCCGCTGCCCGAGGACGAGGACACCTGGGGGTCGCTGTTCGCGGTGTTCGCCACCGCCTCGGGCAATGTCCGGCGCAACGCGCTCAGCGACTTCACCAACGTCATGGCCAACGGCAAGATCGCCATGAAGCTGGACGAGGGCGATCGGCTGGTGCGGGTGCGCACGTTCGCCGAGGACGACGACATCGTGTTGTTGACCCGCGGCGGCCAATGCATTCGCTTTCCCGTTCCCAACGTCCGGGTGTTCCGCGGACGCTCGTCGACCGGCGTGCGCGGGGTCCGGCTGGCCGAGGGCGACGAGGTGATCAGCATGTGCGGGTTGCGGCACGTGAAGGCGGATCCGGCGAGTCGCGAAGAATACCTGCAATCGTTCAACGCCAGGCGCAGGCTGATGGGGGGCGACTACAGCGAGCGGCCGGAGGATTTGGAGCGGGACGAGACGCTGGCGGCGCGGCTCGACCAGCCCGAGTTCCGCGAGATGGGGGAAAACGAGGAATACCTGCTCACCGTCTCCGAGGACGGTTTCGGCAAGCGGTCGTCGTCTTACGAATACCGGATCAGCGGCCGCGGCGGACAGGGTGTCGGCGCCATCGACCTGACCCGGACGGGCGGAAACAGCCAGGTCGTCGCCGCGTTTCCGTTGCTGCCGAGCGACCAGATCGTGATGATCACCGACGGCGGACAGTTGATCCGCTGCACCGTGGACACGGTCAGCATCATGAGCCGCAAGACCCGGGGGGTCCGGCTGTTCAACACCGCGCAAGGCGAACGCGTGGTGTCGGTGACGCGGATACGCGAGGTGGACGACGGCGATGCTTTCGGCGACGCGGCGGAGAACGATGACGACGAAGGCGAATCATCGGATGTCGACCCGCAAACCGACGACCGTTCCGAGTCCACGGAAGAAGAGGGTCCCTGAGAGTCCGATTTGAGAGTCTGAACGGCGGGCCGAAAAAAAGGGACGAAAACGAGGAGGGGACGAGATATGGGCAACGGGCGCATCGGTGTCTATCCGGGCACCTTCGATCCGCTGACCAACGGGCATATGGACATCATCAACCGGGCCACCCGCGTGGTCGACTGCCTGGTCATCGGTGTCGCGGTCAACGCCGGCAAGGAGCCGATGTTCAGCCTCACCGAACGGGTCGAGATGGTGCGCGAACAGGTGGCGCTGATGAGAAACGGCGACGGCAGCCGCATCGAAGTGCGTCCCTTCACCAACCTGTTGGTGCATTTCGCCGACGAGGTCGAGGCTTCGGTGATCCTGAGAGGTCTGCGCGCGGTATCGGATTTCGAGTACGAGTTCCAGATGGCGGCAATGAACGCCCGGTTGAACTCCCGGGTGGAGACGGTGTTTCTGATGGCTTCGGAAAACCACCAGTTCATCGCCTCCAGGTTCGTCAAGGACGTCGCCCTTTTCGGTGGCGACATCGCCACCTTCGTTCCGCCGCTGGTCAAGCAACGAACGTTACGGCGGCTGCAGGAATTGAACGAGACGAGTTAGCCATAGGATTGACCCGGCTCCGGGTCCCTGCGTATGTTGTCGCCCTCCCGCGCGCGGGTGTCCCAGGCCGTTTCCGGCCCGTCGGGCGCGTAGCTCAGTAGGCAGAGCATCTGACTTTTAATCAGAGGGTCGCAGGTTCGAGCCCTGCCGCGCCCACCAAATTTACCCAATAGGTACAGACAATTAGCCGGAATGTAAATCCGGCGCTGTACTGTTGCGCAGAATTTCTCCGTGAATTTTTCCGCGAATTGTGGACGCTCCCGGAATTTTTCCGCGCCGTCATAGGGGGCCGCTGACAAGCGCCTTGCCCTTGGGGGTCGGCTGATACCGGCGAACCGCGAGAAATTCGTCCTGCGGCAACCTTGGCGGTCAGATTTGGGGGAATCGGGTCCGCTCCGGGGGGCGGTGGCGGGTCCGCTCCGGGTTCGTCGCCAGGAGCTTGACTCGAGCCAGGGAACCGCACAGTGTATCCGGGTCGGCTGTATAATCGTAAGCCATCCTGGCCTGACACCTAGCCACAAATTCAGAGCAAGGCGAACGCTCGCACCCGCGCGGGCGCTGATCCTTGTCGACACCCTGAGTCAAGGAGCACTCTATATGACAAAGCGTAAGCCCCAGTGGTGGTACGGGCAAAAGGGCACACTAGATTGTCGGACGATCGAACCGCTCGCCACGAGACGAGTACACGACATCATGGAACGCGACGTGGAGTGGCTATGGCGTGACGTCATCCCGCTGCGAAAGCTCACCCTGATCGCGGGCGAACCGGGTGTAGGAAAGAGCCTACTAACTCTAGATATCGCGGCGCGCGTTTCGACCGGCGGGACGTTTCCGGCGCAACAGGAGCCTTGCCGCGAGAACAGCGTCCTATTGATATCGTCGGAGGACGACGCCGACGGCACCATCAAACCGCGACTGAGGGCAGCGGGTGCCGAACTCGATATGATCTACTGCGTGGACGGGACGCGGTTCAACCTGGACAAAGATGTTGATTCGCTCGAAGTAACTGCCGTTGTCGGCCGTCGGTGTGACCATGCAGACATGGCCGGCGGCTATCGTCCAGCACCGAAGCCATTTGCAATCCTGATAACAGCACGAATCGTTACCGCGCACATTCGTGCCCGCCGCCTCAAGGCAAGCCGCGGCCTTACTCGGCCGCATCGGCGCCAGCGTCCTTCTCTTCGGCCTGCTCGCGCCGCTGGCGGGCCTCCTCCAATTGTTGCTGCCGCGTCTCCATCTCGGCATACCGGTCACCGCGGGCGAGCGCTCTGGTGTAGTGACAACGCTCGAAGACGCCGAACCAACCTTCTTCCCCGGGGCTTCGTCCGGACCAAGGGTGGGGCGAGCGGCAAACCGTCTTCGGGACGATCGGCCGCCGCCCCAGGGCAGGGACATGCCTTCCGACCACGCGGTCCGGGTTGATGCCGTAGCCTTCCCGCATGCACCGAGACCCAACCCTCGTCCTCTCCGGCGGCGACTGGCCGCTGAGTCAGCTATGACCCGGCTAAGCGGCGAGCGCGGTTACCGGATCGACGTACTCGTAGCCGAGATCGTCGGCAACCGCCTTGTAGGTAACCTTGCCTTTGTAAACGTTGAGCCCTTCACGAAAGTTGGGGTTGTCGAGGAGCGCGTCCTTATAACCCTTGTCGGCGAGCGCCAGGCCAAAGTCGGAGGCAAGCGGTCTTAGGAAGACAATCC
>JAUXFS010000469.1 GCA_030622775.1 Rhodospirillales bacterium
CGCACATGGGTCTATGGAAGGGACTCTCAGGCGGCGATCCGGCGTCGCGCCAGCAAGCCCAGCGCCGCGCAAACGACCGCGGACGCCACCCACACTTTTAGAACTGAATTCACCGTCCCGACCTCCTACGGTTGCGAGCATCCACCCCAATCGAAAAGGCTACGCCTCTTTGTTTCCGCATGCACGCCTAAACGAATCGGAGGCGGCGGTATTTTTTCCCCATATGAGCCGTTTTTCTACTGGGGTCACCACCTGCAGGGGAAGTTCTTGTTGGCGAACGACTTCCGATCGGTGATCGGGTGTTGGCGCAGCCGCCGATCTCCTCGAAGGCCAAGCGCTCGAAGCGGTCGGGTCCGCGGCAAAGCGCAAAGCGCCGACCGTATACAAACCGGCCGAGCAAGCCCGCCGGCGGTCGCCGCCTACCATGACCCCGCGTCATGGTAGATCCGCTGCACAGCCGGATGAATCGAAAAAGCCGTCCCATGGGACGACTCGCGATTTGATTTTTTTGGCGTCCCCTAGGGGATTCGAACCCCTGTTGCCGCCGTGAGAGGGCGGTGTCCTAGGCCTCTAGACGAAGGGGACGCGGCACGTGCAACGTTTACAGGGACTCGCGGCTCCGGATCAAGGGCCTTGCCCGCCGGCCGGGTTGGGCGAGCGCCCGCGGCCGTGGCGTTCCTCGCCGGAAAGCGGCGCGAACTCGGCGGCGACCGCCTCGCGCCGGCGGACCGCCGGATTGTATTTGAGGCAGTTGGGCACGCAGTCGCATTCGAAGGCGATCTTCATCGGCGCGATGCGGCCCTGGTTCTTGAGCTCGAACAGCCGCGGCACCACCTTGTCGCGCAAACTCTCGGGGTCGATGGTATTGACATAGATCTTCGTCCCCCCCTCGAAGCCGGCCGGGGTGGTCGTCCGCCATTTGATCAGCACCCGCCACGGCATCGCCACGTCGGCGTCCGGCGGCTTGTAGTACCATTCCTCGTTGCAGGGGATTTCGGCTCCCATCGCGGCGTGGCAGGCGTGAATCATGTCCGACATCCCCCGCAATTCCTCCGCCGAGTGGTTCCACGGCTGCGAGCGTTCGCTCTTGGAGAAGATCTCCAGCGTCGGATACCGGTGGCCGAAGCCGGCGAAGGCGATGGCGTGGTCGTTCTCGGCGAACACCAGATTGCGATAGCCGGCGAAGTTCACCGCGGCGTCGTTGTAGATGTTGGGATTGGCCCGCGCCAGACGCACCTCGGTGTCGTTCTGGACGCCGCGTTCGTCGATGGCGACGAGTTGCTTGTGGAGATGGTCGAACGACGCCCCGGCCGGCTTCAACCAGTTCTGGAACACCGCCACGTAGCGGACGTAGCGGTTGGTCAGATAGATGTCGCGCACGGCGTCGATGGTGAAGCGCATGTACTGGTAGTGCTCCGCCGGCGTGAGGGCGCCCGAGGAGGCCAGTTGGTTGTGGTGGGTCGCGCCTTCGACGAAATGACGCCGCGCGATGATCAGCTCGTGGCCGCCGCCGAAGAAGCCGGTGGCCATCCGCAGTTTTTCCTCGACGGGAATGTCCTGGATTGTCGCCGGGTCCATGCCGGAGAGCCTCATCCGCCCGTGCAGCACCTCGAGAACGTGATGGCGGCCCGCCTCGGTGGAGAGGTAGGCGTGCATCCGCGCCTGAACCGCGTCGGGAAGCGTGTAGCCGAAGTTCTTCTGCCAATAGTCGCAGGAGACGATTTCGAACAGGTTGGCGACCCGGCGGAAATCGGCGACGGTGTCGAACAACCGCTCGGCGTTCAGGTTGTACAGGGTCTCGTAGCCATGTCCGGTCCCGACCAGCCGCGCTTTCTCCGGCGGCGTCTCGAGGTAGTTCCGGGCACAAAAGGGGCAATGGCCGTCGACCTTGGCCGGGTCGAGTCTCCGGCCCTCCTTGCCGGCGATGCCGAGGGGGCGGTTGCCGCGTCCGGGAACGGTCCAGACCTCGGTGCCGGTAAACGGATTGACCTGCTTGATCGTCCCATCCGCCATTCGCAGCAGGTAATTGGTTTCCGGGATCAGTTCGGGCAGCATCGTGTCCGCATCCATTGTCATCTCATTGCCGGGGCGCGATCATATACACATGCTCGAAGGAATAGACAAAATCGGCGAACGGCCGGCGCCGGTCGCTCCGTTTCCCCGCGGTCGGCCGTCAATCGGTGCTCCCGATGTCGATTTCGCGAGACCGCCCGCGGTCGCGGTCGATCACGTGGGCGGTGGTGCGGATCGCTTTTCCGCCGGTCACCGAGGCGATCACCGAGGTGATCAGCCAGACCATCTCGGGCTCCCACGCCATCTCGATGTCGCGACGCGACGGCCGGGCCGGATGGTCGGGGTGGGAGTGGTAGTGGCCGACGATGCGATGCGCGCCGCCCTCGAGCTCCCGCATCAGGTCGAAACGCAGCTTGGGGTCGACCTCGAAGCTGTCGACCTTGCCGGAAGACGTCAGGTTGGGGCTGGAGACGACCCGGGTGATGGCGACGGTGGCGGCCGGATCGCCCTCTCCGATCAGCAGCCCGCAGCATTCCTCCGGGTAGGCCTGCTCGGCGTCGTTGACGATGTGGGCGAGCAAAGGAGAGGGGATCAGGATCACGGCTTGACGACGAAGGTGCCGAGAACCTCGCCGGTGGTCGGATCGACCACGAGAACGCGCTCGCACAGACCGGTGGGGCCGGTTCTCAGATACAACCGGTCGCCGTCGGGACGCATTTCGACCACGGTACAGCCGTCCGGCAGGCCGATCCGCGTCTCGCCGAAACCCTGCACCTCCGGAAATGCGCGTTCGCCGGCTTCCACGCTGGCCTCGCCGCTTCCGTCCGTGAGCCCCTTGAAATCGGGATTGCTGAATTCGGTGTAGAAGCCGTAGACCAGCAGCACGAAGCCGATAACGATCAGAATGCCGAGCCCCAC
>JAUXFS010000059.1 GCA_030622775.1 Rhodospirillales bacterium
AGTCGAGCTTGGTTGCCCGCTCGCGGGTCGGCGTTATCGAGGCGACCGCGAAGTCCCAGCGCCGGGCCCAGCCGCCGACGAGGATCTCCTGCCAGCTCGGTGTCACGAACTCAATGCCGAGGCCGAGGCGCCTGGCGATCTCGGTCGCGACGTCGATGTCGAAGCCGATCAACTTCCCGGAGGCGTCCCGGGCGGCCTGCGGCAATGAATCCGGCACCGCGGCCGCGATCAGCGTCCCCCGTTCCGCGGCACGGGGCAGCACCCCTTGAGCCTCGGCATGGGCGGTCAACAAGAGACAGATCGCCGTCAGCAACAACCCCAGTTTCGATCGCATGGTTCCTCCTTGTCGTCGAACACCGACGGGGCCGGTGGGAAACCGTGTTTGTCACGGCGACGCCGGCGAGGCAACCCCGTCAGAAAAGACGCGCGGCTTCGTCCGGAAACAAGCGGTCCCTCACCGAGACGCCGAATTCCTCGCGGCCCCACCCCAAGGCACGGCCGAGGATCCACCGGCGGGCGGCGACGACGACGGAAGCGATCACGCCCGAAGAGGCGACGTGGAGAGCGAGAGCCCAACAGATCGCCGCCCAGTCCCAACCGGCGCTGGCGAACAAGGAGCCGACGCTCCATAGCGACGGGACAAGCAAGATGACTACGACGACGAAGGTGAGAAGCTGCTTGCGCAGGCGGTCGAGGTCGGCGAGCAGCGCCCGCACCCGGGCGAAGTGCTGCTCGAGGATCTCCCTGTCGCCGAGCCTGGCGGCGGCGACGGAAGTGACCATGTCGCCGTCGAACTGGATCAGCGGGCGGACGTCAGCCGAATCGTCCTCGCCGGCGCCCGGTGGCGTGATCACCACCAGCCCGCCGCTTTTCAGCATGGTGGCCACTGCGCGCAGCCGCGTCCACAAGCCGCGGCCAAGCGGCCGAGCGGCCGGTGTGCTGGCGCTCGTCACCGTTCTTCATTCTCGGGAACGACGACCTTTGGAGCCTTGGTCGGGTTCCTGTTGCCGCCGAATACACCGGCGAGAGATCCCAGAAACACCGCCACGGTATTGGCCATCACCCCCCAGAATCGAACGGACATGTCGACACTCTTTTCATGGAACTCGAAGACGTGCCGTTGGTCCTGCTCGGCGTAGCGCCTCTGGATGCGGGTGATCACGTCGCCGTCGAGCTGGATGACCGACTGCATCACGACCTTTTCGACCCCCACCTCCCACATCTTGCGCAGGACGGTGAGGTCCTCGGGATCGAGGTGGAGCAACGATCGGGATCGGCTCGACGTCATTTTTTCGTTGAGGCCCCGGCGGTTCTCACCGGCGATGGCGGCGGATTTCAGCGAGTCCTCGAGGCGCCGGAGAAGGCTCTTGAGTTGGTCGCAATTGCGGGTGATACGTTCGACGACGATCCGGTCGTCGGCGGCCAGGTTCTCCAGCCCCCGCTGTCCGGCGACCGCAGCCCAGCGCAGGCGACCGAAGGTATCGTCGCCGACCGCCAACCGATCATAGGAGAACGCCTCCTTCGACCACGCCTTCAGGGGTTTCTGGAAATCCGGATCTCCTTCGGCAAAAGCGTACCCGAGGGGCACGCCGAGTTCGAGCAGCTTGGTGGCGTAAATCTGGGCGATGTCGAGGATCGCGTTGGCCGGGTCCGGCATCTTGCGCGCCGTCATGTTGTCCTTGATGACCGTGTTGATCTCCAAGTTGAAGAGATCCCTGGCGACGGTTCTCAGGCTTTCCTGGAAATCGGCCATGGCGGGGCGACGGCGCGCGGGTCAGTGATCCGGGGGCTCGAAATAGCTAGTCCGGGGCCTAGGGGGCGGGCGCGGACGAGGACGAGGAGGAAGATCCGCTGGTGTACCCCTCGATCTTGTCACCGATCTTCTCGGCCAGATCGACCATCGCCGCGATGTTCGACGAAACAACCTCGCGCGCATTCGTCACCTGCTGGTTGTGGAACTCGCGGATGGAAGTCAATTCGCCGGTGATGAAATCCTTGTCGATCCTGGTCCGGATGTCTCCGCCGATAAGGTCCATCTCGGTCTTGATCGACTTGTTGCCCCCCTTGTCGACCACGACGGTTTCCACGTTGAGCGTCGCCAGACCATCCAGAGCCTTGATGACTTTGTCGAAAATCGGATTCGCCATAATGTTCTCCTCGCCCCTGTCGGGCATTCCAGGTGTTGATCGAACCGGGCCCTGCCTGCATAAGGATGACAGCTACAGTGTCCGCCTTTTCGGCTGCAATGCAACCGGATTGGCGCCCTTGGTGGCGCAAATTCTCGCTCGGCCCGGCGCCGGAGAAGTTCCGCGGACGGGTTCCATCCCACTCTCCAGCATATCGAGCATTCGAAGAATGATATAGGATCGATGTCCTTGCTAGTCAAGGACTTTGTTCCTCTTGGCGGCCCGGCCGCCGATGGTGTTCGACCAATCCAAGGGGAGCTATCCACAATCATGGGGAATTGTATACCGTCACACCCGCGTTGCCCTCTTCCCGCGAACGCTTGGTGACGTGCCTTCGACACACCATGGATCACAGGATACCAACCGCCCTACTGTTGGCCTTTTCCAGGGCTATGGCGTCACCGCTCCACGCCCCGAACATCGTCGACGATCGAGCCCCGGTCGCGCGGGGCGTCCGAGCGCCTTGCGGCGGCTTAGGACAACGGGCACAATCCACCCCATCAGGGTCATAGACCGCCGAATGATCGGCCCGTCCGGTCGTTGCGGTTCAGGGAGGGAATGATGAGTTTTGGGTTCGGCAAAGGATCGTTTTCCGTTGTTTCGGCAGCATTTTTTGTTTTTCTGATTTCATCGTTCGTTGCCGGTTGCGAAACCTCCAGGAAACCGACAGACACCACCAGTGACGAGCCGCTGCAGACCGGCGTCTATATCCCCGCCGAGTGCGCCGATACGGCGATGGTCGGTGCGGCGGGCAATGTCTACGCCGACACATCCGCGTGCCTGGCGGATCAGCCGAACCTGAGAGATAGCGCCCGCGAGGCCGGCCGTCAGAACTGTATCGAACTGTGCAAGGCGTTGACGTGCAAGTCCACCAAGCTCGCCTTCCCCAAGTCCCCCCAGGCGATCTGCAGTGGCCGCAATTTCAACACCGGCCATTCCTACGGCATCGCCACGACCGGTCGATTCATCTGCCGCTGCGTCATCCCCGAAGCGATGAAAACTGACGGCAAGTCATGAGGCACGGATCGCGTGATGGGGAAGGGGCGACAAGTACAACGCATGGACGCCTGCTGGTGAGGAGTTCCTACTCGAATCACTGTTGACCGTGGGCCCGACCGGGGCGTGAGAAAAAGCCCCGCGGAAAAGCGAAAGCGAGGCCGAAGCCTCGCTTTCTGTTTTTGCCGGTTGGGGGGAACCGGCCGCGGGAGGTAATCTTAAGCGCAAAGTTGCTCGGTCATTCCACAGGCCAAGGCAGCGTTGCGGAGGGTTTCCTTGAGCTTTTCGAAGGCGCGGACCTCGATCTGGCGGACCCGTTCGCGGGAGATGCCGTAGTGCTGACCAAGATCCGCAAGATGGGGCGGATCGTCCTTGAGCCTGCGCTCGGTGAGGATATAGCGCTCGCGGTCGCTGAGCCCGGCCAACGCGTCGGCAAGGAGGGCGCGGCGCTTGTCCTGCTCATCCGTCTCAATGAGGTCGGCCTCCTGGTTTTGGGAGTTGTCGACCAGGAAATCCTGCCAGGTTAGGCCGGATTCGCCGCCGGCGGGCGCGTTGAGCGAAAGGTCCGGCATGCCGAGATGGCGGTCCATCAGCACGATCTCGGATTCGGGCACGCCCAATTCCCCGGCGATTGCCGTCACCCCGCTGGGCGACAACGCTCCATCGTCCATCGGTTGGACCTTGGCCTTCAGCCGCCGCAGGTTGAAGAACAGCTTCTTGCGGTGCTCGTTGGTCACTGTCCTGACCAGCGACGAAGACCTCAGCACGTAGTCGCTGATCGCCGCGCGAATCCACCACATCGCATAGGTGGAGAGACGAAAACCACGTTCGTGATCGAACTTGTCCACCGCCTGCATCAGGCCGATGTTGCCCTCCGAGATGAGGTCGCCGAGCACCAGTCCGTACCCGCGATACTGGCGGGCGATCTTGACCACCAGCCGCTGATGGCTGCCGACGAGCTGTTTGGCGGCCTCCGGGTCGCGCCGGTCGCGCCAGCGCCGGGCCAATTCCGCCTCGGTCTCCTTGTCGAGAAGAGGAAACTTCCGGACATCCCTCATGTACCGAGCCAAGGTGTCCTCGGACGACGTACGCCGGCACTTCAACGGCAGAACCCGGTTCATCTCAAACGCTCCTCGCCAGTACTCCAATGCACGTAATCAATACCGGTTTCGAGATGACGGTGTCCTTTCCGTCGCATTAAGGTTTTGTAATGTTCGAAGCAGGATGCCCAGGGATCAATCTGCCTTGCCGTCCTTGCCGCCTGCCGGCTCGGCGGAAGGCGTCGTAGAGTCCCGGCGGCGACACCGGTAATGACGTGACCGTGGCGGTGAACTCCACTATCAGGTAGCACATTGCAATCGTTCGGGAGCGCCACATGCCCCCCAGATTTCGGCACAGCCATCCGGTGACCCTCGACGACATCCGCGACGCGGCGGCGGCGATCGGCGGTGCGGTCGTGCGGACCAAGACCGAGCGGTCGCTGACCCTCTCCAGGCTTGCCGGCGCCGAGATCTTCGTCAAGTTCGAGAACCATCAATTCACCGCCTCGTTCAAGGAACGGGGTGCGCTCAACACCTTGCTCCGTCTCGATGAGGCGGAAAAGCGGGCGGGCGTCGTCGCCATGTCGGCGGGCAACCACGCCCAGGGCGTCGCCTACCACGCCAACCGGCTGGGGATCGCCGCGACCATCGTCATGCCGGCGGCGACGCCGAACATCAAGGTGCGCCATACCATGGACCACGGCGCCCAAGTGGTACTCAAGGGCGAGACCTTGCGCGAAGCCAGCGACCACGCCGACGCCCTGTCCGCCGAGCATGGCCTCGCTTTCATCCATCCGTACGACGATCCACGGATCATCGCCGGCCAGGGCACGGTGGCGCTGGAGATGCTCGAAGACGTACCGGACCTGGACGCCCTCGTCGTTCCCATCGGCGGCGGCGGGCTGATCGGCGGCATGGCGGTGGCGGCCAAGGCGATCCGTCCGGAGATCCGGGTGATCGGGACGCAGACGTCTCTCTATCCAGGCATGGTCAACGCGCTCCGCGGCGACCCCGACCCGGCGGTGCCGGGCGGAGGCACCATCGCCGAGGGTATCGCGGTCAAAGAGCCAGGCGTTCTCACCCGCGAGTTGGTGCGCGCGTTGGTCGACGGCATCGTGCTGGTCGACGAAGACCGGATCGAGCAGGCGATCAGCCTCTATCTGATGATCGAAAAGACGGTGGCCGAGGGCGCCGGAGCGGCCGGCCTGGCTGCGGTACTGGCCGATCCCGATCGATTCCGGGACCGGCGGGTCGGCCTGGTGGTCAGCGGCGGCAATATCGATCAGCGGTTGCTTGCGACGGTGCTGATGCGCGACTTGGTCCGCCAGGGGCGTCTCGCCAGGCTCAGCATCACCGTCTCCGATTCGCCTGGCGAATTGGCCAGGCTGACCGCGATCATCGCCGAGCACGGCGGGAACGTGGTCGACGTCAATCACACGCGCGCCTTCGCCAATGTCCCCGCCAAGTCGGCCAGCGTCCATTTCGCCATCGAGACCAGAGACGCCGAGCAGATGAACGCCATCGTCGTCGCGTTGCGCGCCGCCGGCTACGAGGTTCGCGGCCCGGTCGACCTGCAGTGAGCAGCGCCGTCCGCGGCGGACTCTTCGCTCAGGATTCCGCCGGCTGTTCGTCCGATGTGTAGCGCGGCACCCCGTCGGCGAGGAATTCCTGGTTCTCGAGCCTGACCTTTGCCGCCGCGTCGTCGTAGAGGAACGGCAGAAACGCGAAGCGCTTGCCGGCGGTCACCGGCGTCGCCTCGTGGAGAAGGGTGCAGGAGAAGACGACGGCGCCGCCAGTGGGCGCCCGGTAGGTTCGCGGCCCGAATTCGGGAAACCGCAATTCGCCGCCCTGGAACTCCTCGGCGTTGAGATTGATCGTCACCGCGAAACGACGGTGGGCGGTGCCCTTCATCGTATCGTCCCGGTGTGGCCGGAAGAAGCCGCCGGTCTCCGCGTCGTAACAGGCGACAATGTAGCGCTCGACGCGGGTAACCCTGTACTGGAATGCCTTGCGGATCTCCGGCGCCAGCCGCCGCGCGATACGTCTGCGGGCCTCCGCGCGAACCCCCTCATCCTCGATCACATAGTCCTTTCGCCGCTTGAACCCTTGGTCGAATTTGCCTTCGGTCTTGCCGTCGCGTTCGACCATGAAGCCCGACTCCGCGCCGCCGTGCCGGTCGTAGAGGCCGATGAGGTGGCGGCAGAACTCCGGCTCGAAAACCCGGGGCAGGATCAGGACCGGCGCATTCAACTCGACACCGGCGTGCTCGGCCACCGGCGGCAACGCGGCGAGCGCCCGCATTATCTCTTCGCCCCGGTCCAGCGTCGCATAGGCAATCACCCGCAGCATCGGATCCACCAACAGCCAGTACGGCCGGTACGGAATGCCGCCGCCCTCCAGCTCCGTCCCGTCGACGGCCGCCCGGTAGCGGCGGCTGACGGCGCGATCGAAATCCCAGAAATACCGGATACCGGGCAGCATCTGCTCGACCCGGCGTTGCTCGAGATCGCCCCTGTCGACGCTCACGCCGAAAAACAGGGCGCGACGGCCGTCGAACAGGCCGCGGTTTTCAAGAACCGTGCGAATGGCGCGCCGCGACGGCTCCGCCGCCGCCGAGCCGAAGAAACACAGGACCACGTACCGACCGGCAACCGAATTGAAGACAAACCTGGGGTTGCCGTCGCTGGCGGCGGCCGTGAACCAGGGAACCGGGTCGCCGGCCTGGAAGGGCGGAGGCGTTTCCATGACCCCGTGAACCTCGTTCCTCGCAATGCATCCGATTGCGTCGGGGATACCACGATTCCAGGTTCAGAGCTTATCCCTTTGGCGGTCATCAGAATTCTCGCGGAACGGCGTCGGGCCGCCTCGGCGCACTTCCGAGCAGTCGCTCAGAGGAGCCCCATCTGACGGAAGCTGGAGTGGCCGCTCTTGGAGATGATCAGGTGATCGTGGAGGACCATGCCGACCTTCTCGAGGATCTCCTTCACCTCCCGGGTCATCGCGATATCGGCCTTCGACGGCTTGGGATGATTGCTCGGGTGGTTGTGGACCATGACCAGGGCCGACGCGTCCAGGGCCAGCGCCCGCTTGAGCACTTCGCGCGGGTAGACCGGCGTATGGTCGATGGTTCCCTGGTGCTGGACCTCGTCGGCGATCAGCACGTTCATCCGGTCGAGGAACAAAACGCGGAACTGCTCGACCATGCGGTGGGCCATGCTCGCCCTCAGGTAGGCGATCAGCTTGTCCCAGTTGTCGAGAATCGCCCGATCGGACAGTTCCTCGCGGGCGATGCGTGACGCCATCGCCCGCACCGCCTTGAACAGGGTGATCGTGTGATGGTCGATCTTGTCGAATTCCCCCAGTTGATCCGGCTGGGCGTTGATGACGCCGGCCAAGCTCTCGAACCGGGCGAGCAACTCCTTGGCAAGCGGCTTGGTATCGATCCGCCCGATCGGGAAGAACAGCAACATCTCCAGGAGTTCGTAATCCGGAAGCGCCTCGTCTGCGCCCTTGAGGAAACGGTCGCGAAGCCGCTGACGGTGCCCCCAATAGTGCGGCTTGTTCGACAGTTGAGTCTGATCCACATCGGATAACCCGCGGACATGGGCCGCCTCGCGCAGGCCGTCGATAACCGCTTTTCTCGGATCGGAGCCCTTGAAGATCCACGCCTGCTTGACCCGGTCCCAGTCGCCGCCCAGTTCGCGAAACAGGTGCCGATGCGGATGGGTATCGCCTTTGACCGTATAGACGGTCTCTCCCGAGGGCGGCGAATGCTCGGAGATGCTCAGGCCGATCGCTTCCAACGAGACGTCGAGCGG
>JAUXFS010000359.1 GCA_030622775.1 Rhodospirillales bacterium
CCAGGCGATCAAACGACGTTCCCCGCTTCGGGTCAGGACATCGCTTTCACAGTACTTGAAGGCCCCGATATCGCTTCGCGTGATCCTTTCGAACTCGGCGAAGTCCCGTCGCCGTTGATCCTCCGGAAGCGCCGTCTCGAACCAGTTCCTGCCGATCAACTCGTCGACCGACCGATCGAGAATCTCGCAGGCTCTCTTGTTGGCCAGGGTTATCCTTCCTTCGGCATCGAGGGCGACGAACATGTTCGCCGCGATGGCGAGATAGTTCTCCGCCCTCGCCTTCTCGCGAAGGATCGCCTCTTCCGCCTGCTTGCGTTGGGAAACATCGGTTCGGATGATGACGGTTCCGCCAGCCGCGGTCGGGTATTCGTGGATCTCGATCCAGTGGCCCTCCCGGGTTTGATATTCACGCGCTGTTCCCGGCTTGCGGTGTTCCTCAAGGCGCTTTCGAATCCACTCTTCAGGATTGTTACCGGGAATCCTGATGTGTCCGCTTTCCGCAAACGAACGGAACAGGTCCTTGAACCGGGTGCCCGGCACCAACAGGTGCGAGATCTGGGGCAAAGCCAGCCGGTAGTTTTCGTTGAACATCACCAATCGATCGTCCGCGTCAAAAACGGCGAAGCCCTCGCAAATACTCTCGATGGCATCGTTCAGGAGTTCTTTCGCCGCGACGGCTTCCTTTTGAGCGCGCACCTGAGGCGTTATGTTGGTCCCCGTGCCACGGTACCCCTTGAACGCTCCCCCCTCGCCGAAGACCGGCACTCCGTTGACGCTCACGTATACCCGCTGACCTCCGTCATTCCACCAACCGTAGCGGAAGTTCTTGAACGGCTTGTGCGCCACGAGGTCCTTTTGATGTTGTTCCCAGCGTTCGGCGCCCTCCTTCGGCAGACCAATCTCCTCTCGGGTTTTTCCGATAACGTGGTCCGTGGACATGCCCGTGACCGCCTCCAGTTTGTCCGAGAACCAACTGAACCGTAGATCGGCCCCCATTTCCCAAAACCAGTCCGAAGCCGATATGGCGAAGTCCCGGAAGCGTTGTTCGCTCTCGCGAAGGGCCTCCTCCGCCTCCTTCCGACGAGTGATCTCGGTACCGACGGACTGGTAGGAAACGACGTTCCCGTCGTCGTCGAAAAACGCGAGGGTGTTCCACAGGTGCCAACGGATCGTGCCGTCCTTGCGGACGTTCTCGTGCTCGTATTGTGCGTAAGGGTCGTCCGGCGTGACGGAAGCGAGATGGGCAATGACCGCGGGAGCGTCCTCCTCCGACAACACCTCGCCCAAGCGTCTGCCGACGAATTCTTCCGGCTTGCGGCGAAACAGATCGGCGTAGGCCCTGTTGACGAAGGTCAGAGTCGTACACGGCAGAAAGCGGCATATCGGATCCGGCTGGTTCTCGACGAGCTGGCGGTAGGACTGCTCGGCGGTCCGATAGGCGTTCTCCGCGGCGTGCCACCGGGTTACGTCCCGCTGGATGCTCAACCAGTGGCGCACCGCGCCGGTTTCGTCAAGCAGCGGGATGACCTGCCATTCGACGAAGTATTCGGAGCCGTCCTTGCGCAAACGGGTGGCCTTGCCGTGGGAATGACGCCTTCCTTCCGGGTTGCCAGGGAACCGGAACAGGGACTCGCAACCCGTTTCGAACCCCCGGAGAGAGCGCGGGTCTTTGCCGATGACATCTTCGGGCGAATAACCGGTCAGGCGGGTGAAGGCGTCGTTGACGAGAACGATCCTCGGGCCTGGGGGGGCGCGATCCGCGGTGGTGACGATGACGGCGTCGGCCATGCGCTCCAAGGTCGGCTCCAGCGCGCCAAGCGCCGTATCCTGGTCAAGCACTTGCTTTCCTCCCCATCTGCGCCGGGCTGCACATCGTCGATGATCGGTATTTTCCCAGGTGAGCCCCCAT
Source organism: Rhodospirillales bacterium (assembly GCA_030622775.1). Taxonomy (GTDB): domain Bacteria; phylum Pseudomonadota; class Alphaproteobacteria; order Rhodospirillales; family Defluviicoccaceae; genus JAUXFS01. The sequence goes on from JAUXFS010000359.1 coordinate 1,910, forward strand.
TTGCGGGTATTTTACCCCATTTGGGGCGTGCAATGCAAGGAATAATTACCAAAACTGGGATTTTTGGCCGGATCAGCGCTCGCCATCGAGCCTGGCCCCACCATCGCGCTCGCCGCACTCGTATTTCCCCGCCATTTCCCCCTGGAGATTTACTCTCGCCGTTTCCGGTGTAGGCTGGGCGGAAAGGTCATGCTTCGGAGGGAACGGGAATGTCGGGAAAATCGTCCATTTATCAGATCAAGATCAGCCTCGTCGGCGCCAAACCGCCGATTTGGAGGCGCATCCTGGTCCCCGGCGACATGAGGCTCGCCGCCCTTCACGGCGTGCTTCAGACGGTGATGGGATGGGAGAACGAGCACCTGCACATGTTCACCTCGGGGGGGATGGACTATGGCGTTCGCGACGACGCGTTCGGCGGGGGTTTCGGGTCGGAGACCCGAGATGAAAGCAAGTACGCCCTGTCGCAGCTTCTCAGAAAACCGAAGGACTCGCTGGTCTACGAGTATGATTTCGGCGATGGCTGGAATCACAAGCTCGTTGTCGAGAAGATCCTCGCCGACGACGGCTCGATCCCCTTGCCCCGCTGCACCGGCGGCAAACGCGCCTGCCCGCCGGAGGATTGCGGCGGCGTCTGGGGATACATGGATCTGATCGAGGCGATCGCCGATCCCGATCATCCGAGTCACCAGGAAATGGTCGAATGGTACGGCGACGAGATCGATCCGGAGCACTTCGACGTGGACGAAATCAACGCGGGGTTGGCGGCCTATTCCCGATAAGAGCGCCTTGCCCTAAAAAGGGATCGTCCCACCGCAAAGCGAGGTATGCATGACCCCCGACGACGTCCAGATCCTCGAACACGAAATTCCGTTCCAGGGATACTACCGGATGGAGACCTTCCGGCTCCGTCACCGCCTGTTCGCCGGCGGCTGGAGCGAACCGATGCACCGCGAGATGCTGGAGCGCGGTCATGCGGTCGGCGTGGTTCTGTACGATCCCGACCTCGACACCCTGGTGCTGATCGAGCAGTTCCGCATCGGCGCCTTCGCCGCCTGCCAAACACCGTGGCTGCCCGAGGGATCGTCGCCGTGGCTGGTGGAGATCGTCGCCGGCATCATCGACGAGGGCGAAACCCCGGAAGCGGTCGCCAAGCGCGAGGCCGTCGAGGAAGCCGGCTGCGAGATCACCAAGCTGGAGTTCGTCTGTCGCTTCCTGGTCACCCCCGGCGTGTCCAGCGAGATGATCCTGCTCTACGTGGGCCGGATCGATGCCTCGAACGTCGGCGGAATCCATGGTCTCGACCACGAGCACGAGGACATCCGGGTGATCGCGGCGCCCGTCCCCGAGGTGTTCCGCTGGCTCGACCAAGGACGGATCATCAACGCGACGGCGCTGGTCGGGCTGCAGTGGTTTCGCGCCAACCACGAGGACCTGCGCGCCCGCTGGCGAAAAACGTCGTCGCCTTGAAGCCGAAGCTTCGTTCACAAACGTTGGAAGGACGCCGCCCCCCGCTTGATTGCCCCCCTGCCCGCCGCTAGTCTGCGCCATTGGATTCAATTCCTCAGGCAGAACATGGACGTCCGCAACGGGTTCCTCGACACCATCGGCAACACCCCGCTGATCCGCCTCGCCCGCGCCTCCGAACAGACGGGATGCGAGATCCTCGG
>JAUXFS010000042.1 GCA_030622775.1 Rhodospirillales bacterium
AGTGTTGTCTTCCTAAGACCGCTTGGCCTCCGACTTGACGCAGAAACCATGAAACTCTGTTTGTCTAGAAACGAGCTTTCAGTTGACCGGTGAGATGAGCGAGTAGTGGAAGGGGGTTGGTCCATTGCCAGTCCCCCGCCAGGATCAAATCTCGCCGCCATACATCTTTCAGCCACGCTCCGAGTGTCAACTCGCCCCTTCGCCTGAGTTCCAGGAAAGCCGCTACGTCCCTTATCGGATTCCATTCCGCGGTGCCAATGGTGTATCGCTTCGGCGGTCCGCAGGAATCGAGACCCGTGAGACGACCGTAAACGACACGCGCCTGATCGATTCCCGATGCCTGCAACAGCCGTTCGACCGCGGTGAATCGACCGTTGCATTCGATGAGCTTGAACTGGTTATCGCGTTCATCGAACTTGAATGTCACGTTTGCGAGGCCCTTGAGGCCGATATGACCGAGAAATCGCAGGGCGGGCTCTTGCAGGTCGGGCCTGACTTCCCTCGAGATTTGATAGGTGTTTCCGCCTTCGTTGATGGGAAACCGTCGGATCGATTGCTTGACAAACTGGTATAAAGGGTGCCCATCGTCATCAATATACGTAAAGTAACTCCATTGAAAACTGTCCGGTCCGGGAACCTTGTCCATCAACACGAAATCGCAGTTTGCGGCGCGGAATATGTCTATTGACCTCATGAGATCGTCATAGGACTGCGCTAATAAATACTTTCGCCTCTTGCTATCCACGGGTGGAAACTCGGAGCTCGCCTTCGGCTTAATAACCAGGGGATAACGCAGATCGGCCCGAAGCCTTTCGATGTCTTCGATAGTCGCTACATCCCAAAACGCGGGGGTCGCAACACCTGCGTCCACTGCCGCCCGGTATGTAGCAAGCTTGTCAAGTATGATTTTCTGAGCACTAACATCAATGACGTCTAGTATAAATTTTTCAGATAATTCCCCCCTATTCTGAATGATTAATTCCAAAGCGTCATCGTCACACGCAAATAAAACAGCGCCCCGAAGCCCATCGGATGCTGGTCCGACAAGGTACTCTTTCCATGCGTTTTTTAGATCATATCCTACGTCGGTGTAAATTGTTTTTGCGTATCGCGAAAAGCGCGTTTCTGCATTTGGTCTGCCGAGAAAATAGGTGGGCACCCCGATGCCCGACAGAGCTCTCGCGAGGACCAAGCAGCACCTGCTGACTCCGCCAACCAAGATCACTGGCGGCCTCTGCAAGTGAATGCTATCAGGCTGATGCTTCATTGGATTCTCCGCCTGGACGAACAGGACACTCACGCAATCACGGACACTCCAGCGTAAACACCAAGGTGGTCCGACGGTTGTCTAATACCAACGAGCACTCATAGGAACCCATTGTGATCGTGTTTCCCGCTTCCTCGGCAGGAGGGGCCGCGCCGGCGATGCTGGCGCATCGTCAAGCGGTTTCGACGCCCCGAGGATGCGTGAAACACGACCCTACGGGCGGCCCATCGAGGTTCCCGGGCGGCGTCGCGCGCCGCTTGTGATGCGCCAGCATCACGGCGCACCGCACTCCTTGCCGGAAACCTTGATAGGCCGTCACAATGGGTTCCTATCAGTGCTCGTTGGTATAAAAGCTGAATCCGATATTCGTCGGAGACCAGTGCAAAGAGCGCGATTTCCCCTCATCCCCCGGCGGCAGAAAATTGATGACTGACAGCATATTACACCGCCGCACGCCAGGCAATCCGCGCGAGCAGTTTGTACCAACGAGCCTGGATAGTGACCCTTTGCTGCATCAGGCGGACTGCGAGTATGACCGAAATGATAACGTTCATAGCCCGCACTCGATAGGGCAAGCTCCGCCATTCCGGCGCGCGGGCCGTGCTGACAATCGACCACGACGGGATCCCCGCCCTGGAGGCCGCGATCTCGCCATGCCGGGTCCAAAGGGCGTACAACGGGATGTGGATCGCGCTGGGCACTCGCCACCATGTTACGGTTTGGCGCCGTTCAACGCCTGCCGGAAATACCCGCCGAACTCATCGGACGACTCCAGTTCGGGCTGGGGGGTGTCCGACTTCAGCCCGTGGAAGGCCCAGCCGTTTGCGTGCTCGTTGTAAAGGTCGAACAGCCCATTGAGGAATGCCTTTTGGTCGGCGCCGATCGGCTCCATGCGCAGGTTGGGGTGCAGGCCCGGACCTTCCTGGGAGATGAAGGCAATATTCTTCGCCGCGCCAAAGGTGATGAACTCGAACTCGCCGTCCGTGGCGTTCCATTTGGGTTGGGTGCTGTCGACCGGCCAAGTTTTACCAGTGTCCGGTGGGTCCTTTATCAACAAATCGTGCCAGCCGTAGCCGCCGGTGATGTAGGCGATGTTGCTATCACCGAGCGGCGTCCAATCGTGATCTTTGGCCCGGGTCAGAATGCTCGCCGCCCGGAACGAGAAGGCGAGCAGCTTTTCGGTCTCGTGTTCGCGGAACTTGTCAAGCAGCAGCTTGGCGAAGCCGGTGCCTGGGGTCGTATCCAAATAATCATCGCGGTCGCTATCGGTTTCGGTGGTGTGTCTATGGAACGGCAGATGCCACATCTCCCAAAAGGCGATGGCGGAATTGATCTCCCGGTCGGCCTGGATCTGGGGAATAAGCCAATCCAGCCAGACGAAAAAGCGGTCACGATACTTGCCGTAGTCGGAGCCACCAGTGGTCACCGTATCGTTGTGGATGAGCATGATGTGATCGGCCCACCCACTCCAGGGTTTGGCACCTAAGCCGTCGTTGGCGAGATTGTCGGCGGCGTACGCTTGGTCCCAGGAAACACGGAAGGAAGGCACCACCCACAACCCTGCCCGCACGGCATTCCGCATGGACGTAAGCAGATTCGCCACTTTCTCCGTTCGGTAGGTGCCCGACCGGCTCGGGGTCGGTTCAGATGGCCCCCAGCGAGAGGACCACCAAATCTCGAACGCCACATGATTTCCGCTGACACCCTGGTTGACGAGGTTGCGGAAGAAGCCCTCGGTCAGCGGCCCGTCGGCCTGTTTGCCCCCGATGCGCCAACCACGGAGCGCTGTCGGGCGGCCGTCCGGCCCGTAGAGGGTGCGACCGCTGGTGCGCCAGTAGCCGGTCGCGCTCTGCGCCGCGCCGTCGCTGAGCGTCCCCTGCTCGGTGAAGGCGCCCTGAAAGGCGTTCGGGCGATCCTCGAGACCCAGCAAGTATTGGATCTTCCCCATCCGACCGTCCGCACGATCGCCCTTGAACAACGCCTCGGGATTTGTCCAATCATGCATGAGCAACAATCCATGGACGCCAACGACGATCGCGATCAGCAACCACAAATGTTTATTGTCGGTCAAACCATGCATGTATATCCGACGTCTCCCAGATGGATTGCACATCTGGCAACTTTCGGCCCTCCGTTCGTTGGAGCGGGTTCGTCGCCAGTTCGCACCGCCATCCTATCCCACGCAGAGGGCCCGTCATGCCGCAGTCAAAGTCTCCCCAAAAATCCGCCGTGCCACTTCCCAACGGCTTGGCCATTTCAAACCACCCTAACTGGGGAACGTCCTGGCTACAAGTTTGTTGATATTCTTACACTCTTCATCCTAGAGTGCCCGCTCCGACTGCGGCAAATCGTTACAGGACCGAATGAGCAGCCCCCCCAGTGAACCGATATCACAGGCGGTCGCGGATTCCGCGATCGTGCTCGCGACACGGGTGTGGTTTGTCGTCGCCAACATCGGCACCCAGAGCATGCTTGCCTGGATGCTCCTCCCGGGCGGCCGCGGGTCGTACGCCGTATGCTTCCTTTTCGGGACGCTGTTTGGCGTGATCTTCACGATCGGGACCGATCGCGCCGCCCAACACTTCGTGATGACCAAGGAGCTATCCGTATCTCAAGGCGCGTCGGCCGCCACGATCATTGCCGTCACTGGTTCGACGATCGCCATGGGACTCGGATGGTTTCTCATTCACACGCAGATCAGTTTTTTCCAGAAAGCGGAAATCTCCGATTTCGAGCTTTCTCTATTGTTGATCCCCTCTTATATTCTCAATATTTTCTTTCGACTCCAGCTGAGCGGCCTTCGACGCTTTGTCAGCCGGGCGATCATTACCGTGGTCCAAACCACGACGAATCTGCTTCTCGTCGCCCTGTTTCTTGGTTTCCTGGGCTTCGGCGTCACGGGCGCCCTTTGGGCGCAGGTGATCAGCCTTTCCCTCGGCACCGCTCTGCTGGTTCGGGACCTGTGCGTTCACTGCGGCTTTCGATTCATCGTCCCGCGGTGGAGCCATTTTCGGCCAATCATTCACTATGGCGCCCGATACTTCGTTGCTCGTTTGGGCAACATGGTCGACGTTCAACTGGGCGTCATCCTTCTCGGTTTCATCGCGACCGAGAGCGAGATTGGCCTCTTCTCGGCGGCGGCGGCGCTGTCTCTCAGAACCCTGATATTCTCGGAGAGCATAGAGATATCGATGCTGCCGCGGATCGCCTCGGACCCGGATCGGCGAAACGAGATCGTTCGCAGATCCCTGAGATATTCGAGCTTGTTTACCGGACTGACGCTTGTCCTGCTCGTTCTGATCAGCGCTCCCCTGGTCAGAATTTTGCTCTCTCCGGGTTTCCTTCCGGCCGTTCCAATGATATGGATCCTGGCACCCGGGATCTTGTTTCAGGGATGGGCGATGATCCTTATGGGACATTTTCGGGTCATCAATCGCCCCGGTTTTACGTCGTGGAGCATTTGGACGGGACTGATGACCAACGGGCTGTTGTTCTTCGCCCTCTACCCGGCGATCGGGGTTTCCGCGGCGGCATGGTCCATGTCGCTGGGTTTCGCCGCCCGTACGTTGATGTTGCTCGCGTCCTATCAGCGAACTTCGGGAGCGGGATTGTTGCAGACGTTTTGGCCGCGGCGTGAAGACATCGCTTTTATCAGGACCGCTCTCGGCCGGATCTACGTCAGGTTGAGCACCATCGGTCGCGCCCGCCATGAACGCAAGTGACGCCGAGTTTGAAATTTGCAAGGCCAGCGGCGTTCGCCTGGTCTTTTTCCGGGACGCCGTAGTCAAGCATCTTGTGGATCCGCGACGAATGCGCCTGGAGTTGGAAAAGACCCAGATGGGCGCCGTGGCGGCTCGCGCATCGGGCCGTTTCGACGTGCCCCGCGTTCTCGCGTACGACTTCGATCACCTCACCATCGCCTTCGAGCGGCTCCATGACGTATCCAGCCTGCGCCAGGTCCTGTCCGATTCGGAGAACGCGGACGAGGTCACGATGAGGGCCGCCGAGGCGCTTGCGGCCGTGCACAACCAGGATCCCCCGCCGAGCGATTCCCCGTCGTGGGGTCCCGACCTCGGCGTGCGCTTGACGGCGCCTCCCGTCCTCGTTCACGGGGATTTCTCGGCGACCAATATCCTTTGCAGCCCGGATAGCCAAAGGCTGGCGTTGATCGACTGGGCGCCGCCACTGTGGTTGCCGCCGGGCGGACCGATGGGTCCGGGCTGTCTGGATTTGAGCTTTTTCGTGTTGTCGCTGTTCCTCAGGCGACCGTTCGAGCCATCGCCCGTCGCCGATCCGCGACGGCTGGCGAAGATCTTCCTTGAGGGTTATCGGGCCGAGCTCCGACAACCGTTCGTCGTCGAGGATTTCAAGGCGTACTTCCCCGCGCTGCTCTCCAAGTTCCTGGATTGGACGCGAAGACCGCGGGCGAAACTCAGGCTCATCGCCTGTTACCCGTCCCTGAACACCGCGCGCTCCTTCGTGCGGAAGCTGTAGCTCGGACCGCGGTGTTGAGCTCGGACGGCCAGCAACGATCCGGACGTGAAGACATGAGAGACGAAAGAGGCCCATGAAATCATCATCAGACCGGACCTTCGACTATCGCGACTCCCACAAGAAAAAGGGGGCGCACTACCACCAGGGTTTCGCCGAAATCCCCTATCGCACCCTGATGTGGGAGATGGAGCAACGGGTTTTCGACCGCATCCTCGAGGACTTCTACTCGGCGAGCGCCCCCGACCACCTCGACTTCGCCTGCGGATCCGGACGCATTCTCGGCTATCTCTCCGATCGGGTCGCGTCATCGACGGGGGTGGACGTGGCGGCGTCGATGCTGGCGGTGGCCCGCGCCAACATTCCCGACGCCACCCTGGTCGAATGCGATCTGACCCGCGACGATCCCTTCGAAGGGCGGGCCTTCGGCCTGATCACCGCGTTTCGCTTCTTTCCCAACGCCCAGCCGGCCCTTCGCCGCGATGCGATGGCGGCGCTTGTGCGTCACTTGGCGCCCGACGGACTTCTGGTGTTCAACAACCATGTCAATGCGGCCAGCCTGGTCAAGCGGATCACCCGCCTTTGCGGGCGGAAAAGGCCCTCGATGACCGTGGGTGAGGTCCGCCGGCTGGTCGACGGGGCCGGGCTGGAGATCGTCAAGGCGTACCCGCTCGGCTTCCTGCCGATGACCGAGAAATGGATGCTGCGGCCGCTCCGGCTGGCCAAGGCGATCGAGACGACGGCGTCCCGTCTGCTGCCCGGTTCCAACATCGCCCTCAACAACATCTACGTCTGCCGGAAGGCGGTCAGCGCATTGGTCTCGACGTCGGAAAGCTGGATCGGCGCCTTGTCGACGGCCGGCATCGGGCTGACGGCGTCGTTGGTCCCCTTCTTGCCGTAGCCGGCGACCACGTAGGCCGAGGGATCGACCATCGATTCGTGGAGATAGGTCTGCACCGCCTGCGCGCCGTCCTCGCCCTTGGCCTGTCCCTCGTAGCGGCCGTCGGACAGCCGCTCGGCGAACGTCGCGTTGAGATTCATGACCAGAATGTCGGGCGCGCGGCCCATGTTGTTGTGGCAGAGGGTGCAGGTTCCCTTGCCCGAAAACAGGGTCTCCCCCCAGGCGATCATCCCGGGCATGTCGAGCTCGCCGGCGGCCAGCGGCGATTCTTCCTCGGGCGGGTTCGACTGCATCTGTGGCAGGATGTTGGCGAACAGCGTGTAGCAGAGGAGAACGACCACGCTGAAAACCATCACCCGGACGAACGTCACGACCCGACCCCCGCGGATGTTGGCTTGGCCTGCTTGGTCGCGCCGAGCTGGCTGAGCCAGAAGATGAAGACGATGAGCGCCATGAACATCAGGGTGATGATGGTGATGGTGTTGCCGGCCTCGCCGATGGTTGGGATGTAGGCTTCGGGCGACGCGTCCTTCATGATCGTGTAGACGTGCCAATGGGTGCGCAGGCTGGAGCGGATGTAGCCCATCAGCGCCATCAGCCAGGTGAAAGCGACGGGCAGCACGAACAGCGCGTACTGGGAGCGCACCGACATCTGCCCCCATCGGACTTCCGTCTTCTTCGCGCCCCGCAGCATGAACGCGTCGATGACCGCCGCGAAAACGATAATCGAGAGCGTCGTCGCCACCTGCGGCACCGAGGCCCCCACCTTGTAGACCGTCGGGGTAAAGTAGCCGTAGACGCCGGCGACGATGATGTTCAGGCAGCCGACGACGTACAAGGCCACGATGGCCGCGTTGCCGGCCCCGGCCCAGGAGACCGTGGGGATGCGGCTGGAGCGGTAGAACATCTGAAACGACAGGAAGGTGAACTGAGGTGGTCCCCAATCGCTGGACAGCTTGGCGGCGTTTGTTGGGTGGGCGCCACCTCTAGCTTCCGCTCAAAGCAGCCGTTCGATCGACGAAAAATCCACCCTGCTGATCGACGGAAATCGGCCAGAACCAGCCACGTCATGGAGACCACAAAGACGGCTGAAGCCACTGCCGGGGTACGGATAATTTTCCCGTACAAGGCGTCGTGGTCTCGCCCAGGCTTCGTGACTGCCATGCACCGTCCCAGTCGGGCGGCAAGGGAAATGGCGGTTCAACGAGCGAATCTGGCAGAAATCCAAGACGCTCGTAGTATGCGGGGTCACCCAGAACATATACACGGCCCACGCCCGCGTTCTCCAGCTGTCGAAAGCCCGCCTGAACGATCGCACTCCCGATCCCCTGCCGATGCCACGCCGGTGCAACGGCGAGTGGCCCGAGAAGAGTAGCGTTGGTGCTATCTCCGACGATGCTGCACCGTGTGAAGATGGCGTGACCGACGATTTGCGTGTCAATCGTGCCGACGAGTGACATGGCGACCACCGCATCGTTCAGCAGGTCTCTCACAAGGGGGATCAGATCTTCATCCGGGAACGCTTCCGGATAAAGTGACTCGATCGCGGCCAACTCTTCTCGCTTGCTCTCGCGAATTTCGAGTTTGTCCGACATTGCGGTCTCCGAATGTATTGACTAATAGCGCCAGCGAATACGATCTGAAGGCTGCTCTGGGTCACAAGCAACCACTCCGCTCGACTGGTTCCAATGGCTGCAAAGGGTCACCAGCAGCCCGCCAGCAGTCTATCACCTGGAGGGCTGCTTCCGGATGCTTTCCAGCCGTTCGGCGTGAGATTGTCAAATTGTTGATCTCTGAGCGACAGTTCTTGCCGATAGCAGTCACTCGATACTGTTTGCCTCTAACAGCCCGTTGACCAAGTCGGGTTTCGGCAATCCGAGCGCGCCGCCACGAGGATAGCGCCAAGGACGACATGGTCGCCGCCGACTTACCGGCGCTGGCCCCCAGCGGCGGAATCGAGCCATCGGGCAAAGGAACGAGGACAAAGAGCCCTTTACCTCTTGCGATGGCCCTCTTCGGGGCGCCGGCGGTTTGCCCGACCGACCCGACCAGCTTGCCGTGGCCGCGGCGTGGCCGTGGTATAGTGAGGCGGTAGCGGGGACGGCAACTCAAGCGGAGGATGGAGCGCCTTGAGGGTTTTATCCGCCGAGGAATATTTCAGCACCTATATCAAAGAGTCCGTCAGGGGCGCCCGGCCCGTGTTCGACCCTATATCATGGGACGAAGCGCGGGCTGAGTTCGAGGTTCCCGCCTCCGCCCCCACCCAAGGAAAGGGCCCTCGCCGAAGCAAAGAAGACGTGCGGGCATGGCAATGACTGACGCCAACTACACCTTCTACAAAACGGAC
>JAUXFS010000103.1 GCA_030622775.1 Rhodospirillales bacterium
CGAAGTGCTGGGTCGGGTGCATGCGCTCGCCCGCAACAGCTTCGGCCGTCACCTTCGTTTTGTCGACAACTACGATCCCTCTCTCCCTCCGGCTTTCGGCAATCGAGATCAACTGGTTCAGGTGTTTCTCAACCTCGTCAAGAACGCTGCCGAGGCGGCTCCCGCGGAGGGTGGCGAGGTGGTCGTCACGACGGCTTAACGGCATGGAGTGCGATTCGCGGTGTCGAGGAATCAGTCGCGGATCCACCTTCCGTTGATGGTCTCCATCCAGGACAACGGCGAAGGAATCCCGGACGACATCAAAGCGCACCTTTTCGAACCCTTTGTCACTAGCAAGCCCAATGGCACCGGCCTGGGGCTTGCGCTGGTCGCCAAGACAATCGAGGATCACGGCGGTGTCATCGAGTTTGAAAGCCAGCCCCGAAACACCCTGTTTCGGGTTTTGCTGCCGATGTACGTGCCATCGGAGGATGTAGAGTGACGACCGCCACCGTCCTCGTTGCCGACGACGATGCCGGAATTCGCACGGTCATCGGCCGCGCCCTGGAGCGGGCCGGGTACGAGGTGCGGGTTACCAGCAACGCCGCCACCCTATGGCGCTGGGTCTGCGACGGTCAGGGCGACGTGGTGATTACGGATGTATTGATGCCTGACGAGAACGGCCTCGATCTGGTGCCGAGGATCCGCAAGATACGCCCTGAATTGCGCATCGTCGTCATGAGCGCGCAGAGCACTCTGTTGACGGCGGTGAAGGCGACGGAGCGTGGTGCCTTCGAATATCTGCCGAAGCCGTTCGATCTCAACGAACTGGTGGGTATCGTTCGCCGGGCCTTGGAAGTACCCAAGCCCCGAGCCCCCGTCGAGCAGAACACGGACAACTTGGACGAGCAGAAACTGCCGTTGATTGGTCGCTCTCCCGCGATGCAGGAGATTTACCGTACCGTGGCCCGGCTGATGGGCACCGATCTTACCGTGGTGATCACGGGTGAATCGGGAACAGGCAAGGAACTCGTCGCACGCGCGCTGCACGACTATGGGAAGCGCAGGTCTGGTCCCTTTGTCGCCATAAACATGGCGGCAATTCCTCGCGATCTGATCGAAAGCGAGCTGTTCGGTCATGAGAAAGGTGCGTTTACCGGGGCTACCCATCGCAGCGCAGGCCGCTTCGAGCAAGCCGAGGGCGGCACCTTGTTCCTGGATGAGATTGGCGACATGCCTCGCGAAGCGCAAACCCGTCTGCTACGGGTGTTGCAGGAAGGCGAGTACACAACGGTTGGGGGGCGCTCGCCGATTCAGGCCGACGTGCGAATTGTCGCGGCAACCCACCACGACCTGCGACAGTTGATCCGTCAGGGGCTGTTCCGCGAAGATCTTTACTTCCGTCTCAATGTGGTGCCGATCAGGCTACCGCCTCTGCGCGAGCGCACTGCAGACATTCCCGAGTTGGTCCGATACTTCCTTGCGAAAGCCTCGGGCGAAGGGTTGCCGGAAAAAATCATCGACACCGCGGCGATGGATCGGTTGAAAAGCTACCGCTGGTCCGGCAACGTACGCGAGTTGGAGAACCTCGTTCGACGTCTGTCGGCGCTTTATTCGGATGAAGTAATTGGTGTCGGCATTGTCGAAGCGGAACTGGCGGATGCCTCTCCGGTGGTTGCCGGGCCGGAAGAGGAGGGCGGGCTCGGCCACTCGGTGGAACGGCATCTGAGGACCTATTTCAACGCCCATGGCGAGAATTTGCCGACCTCTGGATTGTTCGACCGCGTGATACGCGAGGTGGAAAGGCCGTTGATCACTCTGACCCTCGAGGCCACGCGCGGTAACCAGATCCGCGCGGCAGAGGTCCTGGGACTGAACCGCAATACGCTGCGCAAGAAGATACGAGAGCTCAGCATCCCCGTGATCCGGGGAGGCGCGCGATGAGCATGGCCGCCAGTCTGCCGACCATGCGGCTGATGGTCGGCCGGTTCAAGGCATGGGCTCGGCGGGTCGATCTGGAACGCAAACTTGCCTTTGCCTTGGTTATCGCGGCTGTCACTTCCGGTCTCGCTACTCTTCTGTACTCAACCGGGCACACCGACTTCCGGCCAAACCCTGTTGTTGTCGTCCTGCTCCTCGTCCTCGACGGAATATTGCTTCTTCTCCTCGGGCTCATGGTTGCACTGCACCTTGTCAAGGTCTGGGTGGAGCGGCGACGGGGATTGGCCGGATCCGGGCTCCACATGCGGCTTGTCCTGTTGTTTGGCTTGGTTGCCGTGACGCCCGCGATCCTGGTGGCGGTATTTTCGGCGTTGTTTCTGAATTTCGGCATTCAGTACTGGTTCAGTGAGCGAGTCCGTACGGCCATTGAAGCTTCCAGTGCCGTGGCTCATGCTTACCTTGAGGAACACCGTCAAAGCATTCAGGCCGATGCCTTCGCCATGGCGAATGATATCAACCGGGAAGCGCCCGTACTGATGAGCAACCTGCCGCTTTTCAGCCAGCGACTTGCGGCCCAGGCAAGCCTGCGGTCATTGTCCGAAGCCGTGGTCGTCGACGGCAGCGGACGCGTGGTGGCCCGCTCACCGTTCAGCTTCACCCTGGAGTTCGATCTTGTGCCTTTGCAGGCAATCGAAAAGGCTGCCCAAGGCGAGATCGTGGTGTTGACAGGGGAGCGGGATGATCGAGTACGCGCCGCGGTCCGGTTGAACCGGTTCGTCGACGCCTATCTCCTGGTGGGCCGCTTCATCGATCCGGTCGTACTCGAGCACATTGCACAAACGGAACGTGCGGTGGCCCAGTACCAGCAACTGGAGGAACGCCGGGGAGGCATTCTTATCACTTTCATGATGATCTTCGTCATCGTGGCGCTGTTGCTTCTCCTGGCGGCGGTTTGGATCGGGCTTACCCTGGCGACCCAGATTTCCAAACCGGTAAGCGCCTTGGTCTCGGCGGCCGAAGAAGTACGAAAAGGCGATCTTACCGTCCGCGTCGATCCTTCGGCGTCCGTTGAAGAGATTGGCACGTTGAGCCGTGCGTTCAATCGCATGACCAATCAGCTCCAAAGCCAGCGTGAAGGCCTAATATTGGCCAACCGGGATCTGGACGAACGACGCCGCTTTACCGAAACCGTGCTCAGCGGCGTGTCCGCGGGGGTGATCGGTCTTGATGGCGAGGCGTTGATCAATCTTCCGAATCGCTCGGCGTCCGTGCTGCTGGACACCAACCTCGAGAAAGCCGTCGGTTTACCGTTGGCGGACGTTGTCCCTGAAATGGCGAGCCTTTTGGCGGGTACGGTCGGTCGTCCGGATCGCCAGTATGAGGCCGAAATCAGGCTTATGCGCGGGGGGCGGCCACGTACGCTGATTGTCCGCATTGTCGCCGAGAAACTCGACGGCGACGTCATAGGATACGTCGTCACCTTTGATGACGTTACCGCGTTGGTCTCGGCCCAGCGCACGGCTGCCTGGGCCGATGTCGCCCGACGGATCGCCCACGAGATCAAGAATCCGCTGACGCCTATTCAGCTTGCGTCCGAACGCCTGAAACGAAAGTATCTCAGGGAGATCAAGTCCGACCCGGACACCTTCGCGGCATGCACGGAAACCATCGTCCGTCGGGTCGAGGACATCGGACGCATGGTTGACGAATTCTCGTCGTTCGCCCGGATGCCGAGGCCGGACCTCAGGACCGAGAATTTGTCCAACTTGGTGCAGGAGGCTGTATTTCTTGAACGCAACCGCATAGCAGGTATCGATTTCGAAGTGGTTCTTCCGGGTGAGGCGATACGCTTGCGTTGCGATAGCCGACAGATCTCGCAGGCGCTGACCAACATTCTCAAGAATGCGGCCGAAGCTATCGTTGGACGGGTGGGCGAAGCCGAGGAGGATTTGCCTCAAGGCAAGGTGAAGGTCGTGGTCCGGCGAGAGGGCGCCGACGGCGAAGCGAAACGCATCGTCGTAGCCGTTGAGGATAATGGCAAAGGACTGCCCGATGAGGATCGCGACCGCCTGACCGAGCCTTACGTGACCACTCGCACAAAGGGCACCGGTCTTGGTCTCGCGATCGTGAAAAAAATCATGGAGGACCACAACGCAGACCTGGTACTCGAGGACGGTGACGATGGAGGTGCTCGCGTCACTTTGATCTTTTACCCGATGGACCAATCCGTCGGCCTCGGACGGGCGATGGATGGTGAAGAGTCGGCCGAGTCCGATGTAAACCCGATGAAATTTGCAACCGATATGCGCGCCAATGGCTAGTACCGTTCCATCCGTAGCCGACGACATTCTCGTCGTTGACGATGAAGCCGATATCTGTGCGTTGGTGTCGGGCATTCTCAGCGACGAAGGCCATCAATGCCGCGAGGCCGGCGACAGCGATGCTGCGCTGGCGGCGATAGGCGTACGCCGGCCCAGTTTGGTTCTGCTCGACATTTGGCTCCAGGGAAGTCGGCTCGACGGCCTGGCGCTCCTGGAGCAGTTGAAACAGGACCATCCGTCCCTGCCGGTGGTGATCATGAGCGGTCACGGAACGGTCGAGATCGCCGTCCAGGCGATCAAGCTCGGGGCCTACGATTTCATCGAAAAGCCGTTCAAGGCCGATCGGATGATTCTGGTTGTCGCACGGGCGATAGAGGCGGCCCGGCTCAAGCAGGAGAACGAGGAATTGCGCCTGCGCGCCGGAACCACGACCGAGCTTATCGGGCAATCACCGGCGATCAACCAGCTGCGCCAAGCCATTGACCGAGTTGCCCCGACCAATAGTCGGGTGCTGATCACCGGACCCGCGGGATCCGGCAAGGAGGTGGTTGCGCGCATGCTTCACCTTAGGTCGCGCCGCGCGTCCGGGCCCTTTGTCGTGCTCAATTGCGCCTCGATGGCGCCCGAGCGGATGGAGATAGAGTTGTTTGGCGTCGAAGGCCAGGTAGACGGAGAACTCATGCCGCGCAGGGTTGGGACCTTCGAAGCCGCGCACAACGGCACGCTCCTCCTCGATGAAGTGGCGGACATGCCGCAGGAGACTCAAGGAAAGATCGTCCGTGTCCTGCAGGAGCAGCAGTTCGAGCGGGTCGGCGGGAGCACGAGGGTTGAAGTCAGCGTCCGCGTCATCGCCGCCAGCACGAAGGATCTTACCGAAGAGATCCGAGCCGGGCGGTTTCGTGAGGATCTGTTCTATCGCCTGAGTGTCGTGCCGATCCGGGTGCCGTCGCTCAAGGAGCGGCGCGACGACGTTCCGCTCCTCGTTCGCCACTTCATGGAGCGGGCCGCCGCCGCCGCCGGGCAGCGACCGCGAAAGATCAGCGAGGACGCGATGGCGGCGCTGCAGGCCAACGACTGGGCCGGCAACGTCCGCGAATTGCGCAATATTGTCGAATGGATGATGATCATGGCTCCCGGCGGGCCCGACGATCCCATACGCGCCGACATGTTGCCGTCCGAGTTCGACTCCAAGTTCTCGGCCGCGCGTCCTTCCGACAGAAGCACCGAGATCATGGGCTTGCCGCTGCGCGACGCGCGGGAGATTTTCGAACGCGAGTATCTCCTTGCGCAGGTTACCCGATTCGGCGGCAATATCTCTAGAACCGCGGCTTTCGTTGGCATGGAGCGTTCGGCCCTCCACCGAAAGATCAAGTCGCTCGGCATCCAGGCGGACGAAAAGCCGCGCATGTCGGGAGACTAGGGAATGCGCGCAAGACAATGAAAATCATCATCTGCGGCGCCGGTCAGGTCGGCTTCAACATCGCGCGTCACCTGGCCATGGAGAACAACGACGTCACCGTCGTCGATACGTCGCCGGAATTGATCCGTCGAATCAACGATAACCTCGACGCCCAGGGAATCGTCGGCCATGCCTCCAGACCCGACGTGCTGGAAAGGGCCGGAACGGCTGACGCGGACATGATCATCGCCGTGACCCATGCGGACGAGGTCAATATGATCGCCTGCCAGGTCGCGCACTCCCTGTTCGATGTGCCGATCAAGATCGCCCGCGTACGCCACCAGAGCTATCTGGATCCCGCTTGGTCCAACCTGTTTTCTCGCGAGCACATGCCGATCGACGTGATCATTTCGCCGGAAGTGGAGGTGGCCAAAGCGGTTGCCCGCCGGCTGAGGGTCCCGGGCGCTTTCGAGATGATCCCGCTGGCCGACGACAAGGTGCGGTTGTTGGGTGTGCGATGTGATGCCAATTGTCCTCTGATCAACACCCCGATCAAGCAGTTGACCCAGCTTTTCCCCGACCTGAACATCGTTATCGTCGGCCTGTTGCGCCAGGACCGGCCGATTCGACTGACGAGCGACGAACAAATGATGGTCGGGGACGACGTCTATTTCGTCATCGAGAGTGACCAGTTGTCCCGCGCCATGACCGCCTTCGGTCACGAAGAGCCGGAAGCGAAGCGGCTGTTGATTTGTGGCGGGGGTAACATCGCCATGCTGCTGGCACGGGAGATCGAAAAGGAATATCCGTGGATCAACGCCAAGATCATCGAATCGGACGCCGAGCGGGCGGCGATCGTGGCAAGCATCCTCAGCGGGACGGTGGTTCTGCACGGTGACGTTCTCGACCCGGAAATTCTCGAGGAAGCCAACGTCAGCGCGACCGATACTGTCGTCGCGATTACCGACGATGACGAAACCAACATTCTCTCGTCACTGCTTGCGAAGAGACACGGCGCAAAGCGCGCGATCACGTTGCTCAACAAGGGGACCTACGAGCCACTGATCACCACCCTCGGCATCGACGTCATCGTCAGTCCCCGCAACATTACCGCGTCGACAATCCTTC
>JAUXFS010000260.1 GCA_030622775.1 Rhodospirillales bacterium
CCCATACGATCGCGTTTCCCGTTCCCTCGGCAGGAGGTCGTGCGCCGGCGATGGGGACCCCTCGTCAAGCGCGTCCGACGCCCCGAGGGAACGGGAAACACGACCCGCAGGGCGGCCTATCGAGCCCTCCGATGTCGTTACGCGGCGCTTGTGATGCTCTGGCATCACGGCGCACCACGCGCCTAACCGAGTGAACTCGGTAGGCCGTCGTATGGGTACCATATGTCAGACATGGACCACTAGGGCCCGTGGGCAATTGGGATAGCGCCGTGCAATCCGGTCGGTCGGATCAAGCGCGATGCCTTCACGAGAACAGCCGGAACAGGAGCGGGATCAAGATTGCGGTGGCGAGGGCGTTGAGGCCCATGGCGAGGCCGGAGAAGGCGCCGGCGACCTCGCCCACCTGAAACGCCCGCGCCGTTCCGATGCCGTGCGAGGCGACCCCGATGGCGAGGCCGCCGGCCCGGGGATCGTCGATGCGCAGCATCCTCAGCACCGTCGTCGCCGTCATCGCGCCGGTGATCCCGGTGAGGATGACGACCACGGCGGTCAGCGTCGGCAGGCCGCCGATCCGCTCGGCGATGCCCATCGCCACCGGCGCCGTCACCGATTTCGGCGCCATCGACAGAACGGTTTCCCGCGACGCACCGAGCAGCCATGCGATGGCGACGGCGCTGCCGGCGGCCGTCAACGAACCGCTGATCACCGCGACGACGATCGCGACCAGGGACTTTTTAACCTGTTGAACCTGTCGGTACAGCGGGATCGCCAGGGCGACCGTCGCCGGTCCGAGAAGGAAGTGGACGAACTGGGCGCCGTCGAAGTAGGTCCGATAATGGGTGCCGGTGGCGAACAGCAGACCGACGATCGCGACCACCGCGATCAGCACCGGATTGACCAGCGGGTTCTGTCCGCTGCGCCGGTAGAGCCAAAGACCGCCCAGATAGGCGAGCAGCGTCAGCGTCAGCGCCAGTAGCGGGCTGGCCGCCAGATAAACCCAGATCGCCTGGAGCTCGCTCCTCATCGCGGGTCACCGCGCCGCCCGAGCAGACGCATGACCAGAGCGGTGACAACGATGGTCAGCAGCGTGCTGACGATCAGCGATACGGTGATCGGCAGGATTTCCGCGCCGATCAACTCCGCATGCAGCATCACCCCGACGCCGGCCGGAACGAACAGCAGCGACAGGTGGGTGAGCAAGGTATCGGCGGTCGCGGCGAGTCCCTCGGGGATGTTTCCGCGCACCAGGAGCCCGCAGAACAGGATCGCCATGCCGACGACCGGGCCGGGGACGGGAATACCGGTGGCGGCGACGATCGCCTCGCCGACCAGCTGACACACCAACAGCAACGTAAAAAACGCGAGGATGGCGGCAAGCTCCGAAGGTTACCTCATCGCAACCTCTACCACCTTCGGTGCCCGAACCTAAAGCAGGATCATGCTCAGACCCCATGTCTGGAAACGTATGGTATGAATACGCCTATTGCACGTGCCGGCTTCCAGCCAGATAAATACGGACGACCTGTTCGGCGGCGCGCGCGAGAAGCTCGGTCGCGTTGGTCATCGCCGATTCGAGAGTCATCGGACCCGGGCACAGGCTGAAGACGGCGTCGATACCGGCGCCATGGAGGTCCTCGAGGCGCTCGCCGACGCTACCGGCAATGGCGACGCAGGGCACGCCCTTGGCCTTGGCGGCCGCGCCGACCCCCGCCGGGGCCTTGCCGAACACCGTTTGGAAGTCGATCTGTCCTTCGCCGGTCAGCACGAGCCGGGCTCCCCGCAGTTTTTCGTCCAGGTTCACCAGATCCAGCACCAGATCCACGCCCCGGCGCAATTCGGCCCCGAGAAAGGCGTGGAGCCCCGCCCCGAGCCCGCCGGCGGCGCCGGCGCCCGGAAGACCGCGGACGTCCAGGCCGAGGGTTCTCTCGATGACGTCGGCAAGATTGGCGAGGCCGGCATCCAGGACCGCGACCTGTTCCGGCGTGGCGCCCTTTTGCGGGCCATAGACGGCGGCGGCGCCCTTGGGTCCGCACAGCGGGTTGTCGACGTCGCAAACCGCTTCGAAGCGGACGGATTTCGCGCGAGGATCGAGCCCCGACATGTCGATGCGTCTGATCTCGCCGAGTGATCCGCCGACGGGCTCGACGGTCTCTCCGTGTTCGTCGAGAAAGCGCACCCCGAGTGCCGCCGCCATGCCGATACCGCCGTCGTTGGTCGCGCTGCCGCCGATGCCGACACCGATTCGCGATACGCCGAGGTCGAGAGCGGCGGCGATCAACTCGCCCGTTCCCCGTGTCGTCGTTCGCATGGGATCGCGGCGGTCCTCGGGCAGCAGGGCCAACCCGCTGGCCAGCGCCATTTCGATCGCCGCGAAGCCCATCGCCGGAACGTAGCAGAACGTCGCCTGGAGGGGATCGCCGAGCGGCCCGGTGACCGCGACGACGCGGGGTTCGCCGGCCAGACCCTCGATCGCCACGTCGACCAGTCCGTCGCCGCCGTCGGCGACGGGAACGCAGACCACCTCGGCCTCGGGAAGCACTCTCCTGATGCCTTCGGCCATCGCCTGCGCCGCCGCGCTGGCCGAGAGGCAACCCTTGAAGGCATTGGGAGCCGCAACGATCTTCATGGGATTGCTCCGGAGTGGTTCGTCTTCGCGAGCATCATAGAGCGCACGCCGTGGCCTTGTCAGGGCCCGTGGACGAATAACTAAGAAGAAACGAGCCCGTAGATCATCCGCAGCGAGGTCAGGAACAGGAACAGGGCGAACGCCTTGCGCAACACGCCGGGGTTGATCGTGTGGGCGATCTTGGCGCCGAAGGGGGCGGCGAGGACCGTCGCCGGGACGATCAGGGCGAAGCCGATCAGATTGACGTAGCCGAGGCTGGCCGGCGGGCGGGCGGGCACGTCGAGGCCGGCGAACATGAACCCGGCGGCGCCCGGCACGGCGATGATCA
The DNA here is from genome assembly GCA_030622775.1 of Rhodospirillales bacterium. Lineage (GTDB taxonomy): Bacteria > Pseudomonadota > Alphaproteobacteria > Rhodospirillales > Defluviicoccaceae > JAUXFS01. Next base: position 2,955 of record JAUXFS010000260.1, read on the forward strand.
GGCCGATCGCCGAGGCCGTCCCGACCGCCCTGCGGATCGGATAGCTGAAGGCGCCGAGGATCGGCACGCTGAGGGTCCCGCCGCCGACCCCCATCATCGCCGAGAACACCCCGATGACAACGCCGATGGCGTGCTGCCAGGGGCCGTCCGGCAGGTGGTCGCCGACGGTGCTGCCCTCGGGGCGGAACGCCATGTTGGCGGCGACGGCGAGGGCGACGACGGCGAACACGCCGGTCAACACCTGGCCCTTGACGAAACCACCGATGGTGGTGCCGATCAGCACCCCGACCAACACCGCCGGTCCCCACGATTTCAACAGCTCGATGTCGACCGCGCCCCGGCGATGGTGGGCGCGCGCCGAGACGATCGATGTCGGGATGATCGTCGCCAGCGACGTTCCCACCGCCATGTGCATGCGCACCGACGGATCGATGTCGAGCAGCGAGAACAGGTGGTACAGCACCGGGACGATGACGATGCCGCCGCCGACGCCCAACAGCCCGGCGAGGATGCCGGCGACCACCCCCGTCGCCAGCAGCGCCACCGAAAGCGCCGCCAACCAGCCGTAATCGAGTTCCATCGCCTGTCCCCGTCGAACCGTTCGCCGCGGCGGGCGCGGCTATTTTTTCGCTTGTCCTTTGGCCTGGATCTTCGCCCACGAGTCGCGCAGGCCGACGGTGCGGTTGAACACCGGCCGTTCGGGCGTGGTGTCGGGGTCGAGGCAGAAATAGCCCTGGCGCTCGAACTGCAGCGCTTCGCCCGGGGGAAGGTCGGGGAGGTTCGGCTCCACACGGCAGTCGTCGAGCACTTCCAACGAACGGGGGTTGAGGTCGGCGAGGACGTCGCCGTCGGCGCCCGGGTCCGGCCGCGCGAACAGGTGGTCGTAGAGGCGTACCTCCGCCGACACCGCGTGCGCCGCCGAGACCCAGTGCAGGGTCGCCTTGACCTTGCGCCCGTCGGGCGAGTCGCCGCCGCGGGTCGCCGGATCGTAGGTGCAGCGCAGCGCGACCACCTCGCCGGCGTCGTTCTTGATCGCCTCGCGGCAGGTGATGAAGTAGGCGTAGCGCAGCCGCACCTCGCGGCCGGGGGAGAGGCGGAAGAACTTCCTCGGCGGATCCTCCATGAAGTCCTCGCGCTCGATGTAGAGTTCGCGCGAGAACGGCACGTCGCGGGTGCCGGCGGCGGGATCCTCCGGGTTGTTGACCGCCTCCAGCATCTCGGTCTCGCCGTCGGGATAGTTCGCGATGATCACCTTGAGCGGGCGCAGCACCGCCATCCGCCGTTCGGCGGTCTTGTTCAGCAGCTCACGGACGCAGAACTCCAGCAAAGAGACCTCGACGGTGCTGTTGGCC
>JAUXFS010000167.1 GCA_030622775.1 Rhodospirillales bacterium
CGACCCGCGCGGCAGCGGTGTGCAATACGTTGAAACCGTTCCAACCGGTATTTGCGTCGACGAGGCCCAGCTTATCCGCGATTTGACGGGCTGCTTCCAAAACCGCCGCGCCGTCGTCACGAGCGAGCGCTCCCATTCCAACGATCAGCATCGGTTTCGTGGCGTTTTTCAAGACGTCGGCGAAGGGGTGATCGCCGGCGGCGACGCGCTCGAGCAAATGGGGGTCGTCTCCCAAGTGTTCGTACTTGTAGGTGAGATCCGCCGCCGGCCCAATCATACCGATCGGGAAGCCGCCCATCCGATACCGTTCGCGCAACCGCGCATTGATGATCGGCGCTTCGACCCGAGGATTGGTTCCGACGAGCAGGCAGGCGCCGGCCGAGTCGATCCCCGCAATGGTGGTATTGAACAGGTAGGATGAACGCGGAGATGCCTGCAGCGGCGCGCCGTCCTGACGACAGTCGATGTTCGGCGATCCCAGCGCCGCCATCAGGTCCTCGAGCGCGATCATCGACTCGCAATCGACCAGGTCGCCCGCGATGGCGGCCATTTGGCGGCCCTCGATGCCGTCGATCCCGCGCGCGATGGCCGCGAAAGCTTCCGGCCATGTCGCAGGCTTGAGCTTGCCGTCCTCCCGCACATAGGGCTGGTCGAGACGTTGCAGGCGGAGGCCGTCACAGGCGAAACGCGTCTTGTCGGAAATCCACTCTTCATTGATGTCTTCGTTGATCCGCGGAAGAACGCGCATAACCTCGTTGCCGCGGGTATCGATGCGAACGTTGCTGCCGACGGCGTCCATGACGTCCACGGATTCGGTCTTGGTGAGCTCCCATGGCCGCGCGGCAAAGGCGTAAGGTTTCGAAGTCAGGGCGCCCACCGGACAGAGATCGATCAGGTTTCCGGATAGCTCCGAAGTCAGCGCCGCGTCCAGGTAGGTTCCCACCTCCATGTGTTCGCCGCGCGATGTCGCGCCCAACTCGCCGACTCCCGCCACCTCGGAAGCGAAGCGGATGCATCGCGTGCAGTGGATGCATCGGGTCATGACCGTCTTGATCAGTGGCCCCATGTACTTGTCGCGGACCGCACGCTTGTTTTCCGCATATCGCCCCCGGTCGAAGCCGTAAGCCAACGCCTGGTCCTGAAGATCGCACTCGCCGCCTTGGTCGCAGATCGGACAATCGAGCGGATGGTTGATCAGCAGGAACTCCATGACCCCTTTGCGCATTTTGTGAACTTCGGGGGTATTGGTGTGAATGACCATGCCCTCGGCGGCCGGCATGGCGCACGATGCGATCGGTTTCGGCGCCCCCTTCATCATCACCAGGCACATCCGACAATTGCCGGCAATCGACAATCGCTCGTGATAGCAAAATCGCGGGATTTCCACCCCGGCCGACTCGCAGGCCTGCAGCACCGTAAGGCCCGGCTCGACCTCGATCTCCCGACCGTCAATAGTCAACTTGGGCATTTCGTCGTCCTCACGCCGCTGCTCTCCGTCGTGACGCTTCGTATTCGCGGATACGTCGTTCCAATTCCGGCCGGAAGTGGCGGATCAGGCCCTGGATGGGCCACGCCGCGGCGTCCCCGAGTGCGCAGATCGTATGACCTTCGACTTGGCGAGTCACTTCGTCGAGAAGGTCGATCTCTTCGACCCTGGCCTTTCCGGCAACCAATCTCTCCATCACCCGCCACATCCAACCGGTGCCTTCCCGACACGGCGTGCATTGGCCGCAACTCTCGTGCATGTAGAATCGGGATAGCCGGGCGATCGCCCTGACGACATCGGTGGACTTGTCCATCACCATGACCGCCGCCGTTCCGAGGCCGCTTTTGACTTCCTGCAGCGCGTCGAAATCCATTCGTACGGAGCCGCAGATTGACCGGGGAAGGAGCGGCACCGAAGCACCGCCCGGGATAACCGCAAGCAGGTTGCTCCAGCCGCCGCGGACACCTCCGGCGTGACGCTCGATGAGATCCTTGAGCGGGATCCCCATCTCCTCCTCGACCGTGCACGGGTTGTTGACATGGCCGGAGATATTGAAAAGCTTGGTCCCGGTGTTCTTCGGACGGCCAAGGCCGCCGAACCAGTCGCCGCCGCGACGCATGATCGTCGGCACCACGGCGATGGTTTCAACGTTATTGACCGTCGTCGGACAGCCGTACAGGCCGACGTTCGCCGGAAACGGCGGCTTCAGTCGCGGCTGACCTTTCTTGCCTTCGAGGCTCTCGATCAGTGCCGTCTCTTCGCCGCAAATATAGGCGCCGGCACCCAGATGCACGTAGATCTCGAAGTCCCAGCCCGACTTGCAGGCGTTCTTGCCGATCAGTCCGGCGTCACGGGCCTCGTCGACGGCTCGTTGCAGCGCTTCGGCCTCGCGGAAAAACTCGCCACGCACGTAAACGTAGGCGGTATGGGCGGACATGCCGACACCGGCGAGCAAACAGCCTTCGACCAGCTTATGGGGGTCGTGCCGGAGGATTTCCCGATCCTTGCAGGTGCCGGGCTCTCCTTCATCGGCGTTGACAACGAGGTAGTGGGGGCGCCCGCTCGGTTCTTTGGGCATGAACGACCATTTCATCCCGGCGCTGAAGCCGGCGCCACCGCGTCCCCGCAGACCGGAGTTCTTGACTTCCTCAGTGATCCGATCACGGCCCAGGGCGATCAGTTCCTTGGTCCCGTCCCAGTCACCACGGGACTTCGCACCCTTCAGACCGACGTCGTGGAAACCGTAAAGATTGGTGAAGATACGATCCTGATCGCGCAGCATTAGGAGGGGCCTCCGCTTTCCTTGACCTTGCCCGCGGGCTTTGCGTCGGGCTTCGTCGTCAGCGTGGTCAATCCGCCCGACGGCTCCGAGCTTTTGCGGCCGATCTGGGAGCCCGGCTTGGGTTTGCCGCCCGCGCGGAGTTCCGCCAGTATCTTCTCGGTGGCTTCCGGCGTCAGGTCCTCGTAAAAGTCGTCGCCGATCTTGACCATCGGCGCGTTGACGCAGGCGCCCTGGCACTCGGCCTCGGCGAGGGTGAACAGCCCGTCTTCGGTCGTTTCCCCGACATCGATGCCGAGGTTCTTCCGGCAGGCGCCGACCACTTCGTCGGAACCCCGCAACCAGCATGGCAGGTTGGTGCAGACCTCGACATGGAACCGGCCGACCGGTTCGAGGTTGAACATCGTATAGAAGGTGGCGACCTCGTAGACACTGATCTGCGTCATCTCCAGAAGGTTCGCCACATGCTCCAACGCCGCCCTAGGCAGCCAGCCGTCGTGCTGGCGCTGCGCAAGGTCCAACAGCGGCAGCACCGCGCTCGCCTGGCGACCGGGCGGGTACTTGGCGATGATCGACTTCGCCCTTTCCTGGTTCTCCTTGGTGAAGGCGAAAGTCTCCGGTTGTTGGAAACGGTCGGGGGCAGCGCTCATCGGTCGATCTCGCCAAAAACGATGTCAAGTGAGCCGAGGACGGCAGCGACATCCGCAAGCATATGACCCCGGGTGAGGTGGTCCATCGCCTGCAAGTGGGCAAAGCCCGGGGGGCGGATCTTGCACCGATAGGGCTTGTTGGTGCCATCGGCGACGAGATACACGCCGAACTCGCCTTTCGGCGCTTCGACCACCGTATAGGTTTCGCCCGCCGGTACGTGGTATCCCTCGGTATAGAGCTTGAAGTGGTGGATCAGCGCCTCCATCGAGTGCTTCATCTCGGCCCGGGGCGGCGGCGAGATCTTGCGGTCGTCCGCTTTTACCGGTCCCGACGGCATCTGGTCCAGACACTGTTTGATGATCTTCACGCTCTCGTGCAGCTCGTATATGCGCACCAGATATCGGTCGTAGCAGTCTCCGTGCTTGCCCACCGGAATGTCGAAATCCAGACGATCGTATCCGTCGTAGGGCTGGGCCTTGCGCAGATCCCAGGGTACCCCGCTGGCGCGCAGGTTCGGACCGGAAAAGCCCCAGTCGAAAGCGTCCTCGGCGGTGATCGCGCCGATGTCGACGGCGCGCTGCTTGAAGATGCGGTTCTCCGTCAGCAGATCTTCGCAATCGTCGATGAACTTGGGAAACTGGTCCGCCCACTTCCAGATGTCTTCGGCGAGGCCGGCCGGCATGTCGAGAGCCACGCCCCCAGGGCGGAAGTAGCCCATGTGCATCCGGGCGCCGCTGACACGCTCGCAGAACTCCATCAGCCGCTCGCGCTCTTCGAAGCCCCACAGCATCGGGGTCATCGCCCCGATGTCCATCGCGAACGCGCAAATGGTGAACACGTGATTGAGGATGCGCCCGATCTCCGCATACAGGACCCGGATGGATTGGGCGCGGGGGGGAGCTTCGATACCCAGGAGCTTTTCCACGGCGAGCGCGAACGCATGCTCCTGATTCTGCGGCGCCACGTAGTCGAGACGATCGAAATACGGCACCGCCTGCAGATAGGTCTTGTACTCGATCAGTTTCTCGGTGCCCCGATGCAGCAGCCCGACATGAGGATCGGCGCGATCGATGACTTCGCCGTCCATTTCCAGGACCAGCCGCAACACGCCATGCGCCGACGGGTGTTGGGGACCGAAGTTCAACGTGAAGTTCTTGATCTGCTTCTCGGCCATCAGGAGTTCCCGTCCTTCTCCGCCTTCTCGTCGCCGGGGAGCTGGGCCTGTATTCCCTCCCAGGGGCTGAGAAAATCAAAGCTGCGGAAATCCTGGGTCAGCTTGACCGGTTCGTAGACCACCCGCTTTTCCAAATCGTCATAGCGGACCTCGACGTAGCCGGTGAGAGGGAAGTCCTTGCGCAGGGGATGCCCTTCGAAACCATAGTCCGTCAGCATTCTCCGGAGGTCGGGGTGATCGCGGAAATAAACGCCGTACATGTCCCAGGTCTCGCGCTCCCACCAATTGGCGGAATTGAACACGCCGGTCACCGTTGGCACCGGGCTGGCGGCATCGGTCCGGAGCTTGACTCTGACCCGTTGGTTATGGGTGAGACTGAGAAGATTGTAGACGACTTCGAAGCGGTCCTCCCGCTCCGGGTAGTCGGCGCCGCAGACATCCATCAGCTGCTTGAACTGACAGTTCACGTCGTCACGGAGAAAGGTCAGAACGCGAACGATCCGCTCCCGATGCACCGTCACGGCGAGCTCGTCGCCGACGAGGTCGACCGCGATCACGGCTTCGGAAAGAGCGGCCTCGATGTAGTCGCCGAGATCTCGTAGCGCCAGGTCCATGATTTTTCGAGAGTGCCCAGTAGGTGGTTTCCGGAGGGGCTCAGCGCCACAGCGTCCCCGTCCGCTTGATCTTTTTTTGCAATTGAAGAACCCCGTAGAGGAGCGCTTCCGCGGTCGGCGGGCAACCCGGAACATACACATCCACCGGAATAACCCGGTCGCAGCCACGGACGACCGAGTACGAATAGTGATAGTACCCACCACCGTTGGCGCACGAACCCATCGAAATCACG
>JAUXFS010000538.1 GCA_030622775.1 Rhodospirillales bacterium
TCCCTGGAACAGCCGATCCCCGCTTTCGTTCGCGACCTTACGGCGGTCGCGGTCGCGGTGATCGGCCGCGACGGCGTGCTCGGGGACGCCAATCGCGGTTTCCTCGAGCTGATGGCGGACCCCGCCCCCGGCAAGACGGCGGCGGACGTCCGCGGCCTGTTCATCAATCCGCGGTTCTTCCAGTTCGCCGCGCGCCACACCAAGCGGGCCGACCGGGTCGTCTATCGCGGGGTCCTCAATCTCGGCCGCGGCGACGGACGGGTGGTTTCGCTCGAGGGAACCGTCTACGGCCATGACGACGGCCTCCTCGTCGTCGCCCAATACGACGTGGCCGAGCTCGAACGGTTGAACGAGACCTTGTGGCGGCTCAACCGCGACCTGGAGCAATACCAGCGCGAGCTGGTTCGCCTTCGCCGTCAGGTCGAGCACCACAAGGCGCTGGCCGAAGCCGCCCTCGGCGACCGCGACACGCTGCTGGAAGCGCTGTCGCCACGCGACCAACCGCGACACGAGTGAATCGGCGGCGACGCCCGCTGCCCGACATCGGTTCGCCACATTGGTCATCTAACCCCTTTTCCGCTACCCTGCCGGGTAAAGCGCCGATCCGCGCGTCGTCACTGACGGACGCGGCCGGATGTGGTTGAACGGGGCGCGACCCCTGAACCGGACCCCGCAACCGAGATCAGGAGCCATTGCCATGGTGACGCCGACCACCGCCGGTCCCATATCCGGCGTTCCCGCCTCGGGCGACGACGACATCGACCCGCTCTTGCTCGGCCGCAAATGGGGCGGCCCGCTCGGCACCGCCGCCGATGTGACCTACAGCTTCCCCGGCGACAACAGCGTGTTCTCGACCAGCACCTCGGGGGGTTACGGGCCGACCAACGGCGGCGGCGAGCCCTGGGACGACGACGCCCGCGGCCTCGACGCGACCCAGAAGCAATACTTCCGCGAGGCGATGAACGCCTGGGCCGAGGTCGCCGACATCAACGGCCGCGAGGTGGCGGACAACGCCTCCACCGTCGGCGACATCCGCGTGGCGTTCACCGGCAACGTCGCCGATCAGGGCGCCAACGTCATCGGCTACGCCTACTACCCGGCCCCGGTGCCGATCGGCGGCGATATCTGGCTCAACCCCCAGATGTCCTATTTCGACAACCCGGCGCCGGGCGGCGTCGGTTTCCACGCCTATCTGCACGAGATCGGCCACGCCCTCGGCCTCGCCCACCCGTTCGACGGCACCGGCGACGGCGTGCTCACCGGCGTCGAGAACACCCACCAGTACACGGTGATGGCCTACGCCCGCCATCCCGGCGCCGACGGCTATGCGTTGACGCCGATGCTCTACGACATCCAGGCCATCCAGTACCTGTATGGCGCCAACACCGCGACGCGCGCCGGCGACACCACCTACAGCTTCGCCGCCAACGCAGAGACGGTGATGACGATCTGGGACGGCGGCGGCGACGACACCCTCGACGCCGCCAACCAGACGCTGGCCGCCGACATCAGCCTGATCGCCGGCGGCTTCAGCTCGATCGGCCCGCAGAAGTACGGCGGCGCCGCCGTCAACAACGTCGCCATCGCCTTCAACGTGGTCATCGAGAACGCCAAGGGCGGATCGGGCGACGACCGGATCACCGGCAACGACGCCGACAACCGCCTCGAAGGCGGCGGCGGCGGCGACACCCTGATCGGCGGCGCCGGCAACGACGTGCTCGACGGCGACGGCGGCGACGACTGGGCGGTGTTCTCCGGCGACTTCGGGGCCTACGCGGTGTCGTCCGGCGGATCCGGCGGCGTCACCCTCCGGTTCACCGGCGGCGGAGCCCAGGACGACGGCACCGACCAGGTCTTCGATGTCGAGCACTTCGTCTTCGCCGACGGCACCAAGACCCTCGCCGACCTGCTCGACCAGCCGCCCCCACCGGATCCCCCCGATCCGCCGCTTCCCGATCCGCCGCCTCCCCCGGGCGACACCCCGGACGGCGGCATCCCGACGATCGAGGGCACGGTCGGCAACGACACCCTCTACGGCACCGGCGGCGACGACGTCATCGCCGGCCATGGCGGCAACGACGTGCTCAAGGGCAAGTCCGGCGACGACGTGGTCCGCGGCGACGCCGGCAACGACAAGCTCTCCGGCAACGGTGGCAACGACCTGGTGATCGGCGGCGACGGCAACGACACCGCCTGGGGCAACCACGGCGCCGACACCCTGTACGGCGGCGCCGGCGACGACACCCTCAACGGCGGCGAGAAGGACGACGTGCTCGACGGCGGCGCCGGCAACGACCTGCTCAACGGCGGCGCCGGCGACGACCGGGCGCTGTTCTCCGGCGCCCGCGCCGACTACGACGTTTCATCCTACGGCGGCGACGGCGCCACCCTCGTCTACACCGGGCCCGGCGGACCGGGCGACGGCACCGACCGGACCAGCGACGTCGAATGGTTCCAGTTCCACGACGCGACCTTGAGCCTGGCGGATCTGCTTTCGGGAGATCCCGGCACGCCCCCTCCCCCGCCTCCTCCCCCGGCCA
>JAUXFS010000268.1 GCA_030622775.1 Rhodospirillales bacterium
GTCCTGGATGTGCTCCTCGAACGTCCGGATCAGCTCCTGGGTCTGCTTCTCCAGCCGCACCGAGAGGAACACGTTGATCGGCAGGCCGTACTTCTCCTGGTCGACGATCGCCGTGTAGCCGACGATGACTCCCGTTCTCTCCAGGTTGCGGACGCGTCTCAGGCAGGGCGACGGAGAGAGGTTGATCCTCTCCGACAGTTCCTGGTTGGTCAGCCGGGCGTTCGTCTGAAGTTCGCGGACGATGTTGCGGTCGATTGCATCCATGTCGGCCTCGATTAGCATATCCTGCTAAAATTATACAAAATACCACAAGAATAGGCAAGCACATGCTGCCAGACATGTGAGATAATTCCACCATATTGATCAACGCGCGAACGCCGCGCAAACCGGGGGTTGGACCGATGAGACAGACTGCCGAACACGCCGGGGCTGGTGGCTTCGCCACCCGGGCGATCCATGAGGGTTACGACGAGCGCAGCGAGCAGGGCGCGCTCGTTCCACCCGTCTACATGACGTCGACCTTCGCCTTCGAAAATGCCGAACAGGGCGCGGCGATGTTCAGTGGCGAGACCCCGGGGCACTTCTACAGCCGCATCAGCAACCCGACCCTCGATCTGCTGGAGCGGCGCTTCTCCAGCCTCGAGGGCGCCGGGGCGGCGTTGTCGTTCGCCTCCGGCATGGGCGCGATCAGCTCGGTGCTGTGGACGCTGCTCCGCCAGGGCGACGAGATCATCGTCGACAAGACGCTCTATGGCTGCACCTTCGCCTTCATCCGCACCGGGCTCGCCAAGTTCGGCGTGACCCCGCGGTTCGTCGACATGCGCGACCCGGAGAACCTCGCCCGGACGATTTCGCGCAACACCCGGGTCGTCTACTTCGAGACCCCCGCCAACCCGAACATGCGGCTCGTCGACATCGCCGCGGTCTCGGCGATCGCCCGCGCCCACGGGGCGAAGACGGTGGTCGACAACACCTACGCCACGCCCTACCTCACCCGGCCGATCGAACTGGGGGCGGACATCGTCGTCCATTCGGCGACCAAGTACCTCGGCGGCCACGGCGATCTCGTCGCCGGCCTCGCCGCCGGATCGGCCGACGACATGGCCGCCGTCCGCCTGGAGGGGTTGAAGGACATGACCGGCGCGGTGATGGCGCCGCTGACGGCGTTCCAGGTGCTGCGCGGGATCAAGACCCTGGAGCTGCGCATGGACCGTCACTGCGCGTCGGCGCTGAAGGTGGCGCGGGCGCTGGAAAATCACCCGGCCGTCGCCCGGGTGTCCTATCCCGGGCTCGAGAGCTTCGATCAGCACCCGCTCGCCCTGCGCCAGATGCGCGCCTTCGGCGGCATGATCGCCTTCGAGGTCGAGGGCGGGATGACGGCGGGACGCGAGACGATGAACGCCCTCGGCATGATCAAGCGCGCGGTCAGCCTCGGCGATGCCGACACGCTGATCCAGCACCCGGCCAGCATGACCCATTCGAGTTACACCCCGGAAGAACGTGCCGAGCACGGGATCTCGGACGGCCTGATCCGGCTGTCGGTGGGGCTGGAGACGCCCGAGGACATCCTCGACGATCTGCTCACCGCCCTCGATTGCGTCCGCCCGGCGGCGCGGCGTCGGTCCCCGGGCAACGGCGCGATCCCGCAGGGTGATGCGGCGGCGGCTTAGGGGCTGGAGGTCCTCGCCGGACACACGCAAGCTTCAAAACGCTTGCAACCCGGGAGATCCTTGGTACTTATTGCCTCGATTTTCATCTCGTCCGCGCCGGCCATATCGAGGCGGCGGCGGGGGGAAAAACGCCGAGACCCACCGATTGTCCGAAGGGAGATCATGTCATGTCGAGATTCGATGAACTCAAAAACCACGTCCTCGAACTGGAGAACGACTTCGAGGCGTTCTACGAAAAGGGCAACAAGGCCGCCGGAACGCGGGTGCGCAAGGCCATGCTCGAGCTGAAGAAGAAGGCCCAGGACATCCGCGTCGACGTCCAGGAAAAAAAGGCCTGACCGTCGGTCTCGACCGACCGCCCCGACGCGCGCTGGAACGCGCTCCCGTTAGAACGCGACGCTCGTTCGAGCGCGGCGGGGCCGGCGAATCGGCGAGTGCGGGATTGATCGCCGACGCTGTTTCCGCTCTCGCCGCTTGCGTGTCTCAGCTTTGGGTTGGCCGGTACAGCTCGTATTCGAGATTGTGCTGGCCGATGAACACGTTGACCTGGTCCTGAAGTTCGTTGGCCAGGTCGATGGGATCGACGCCGTCCTGGGTGAATGTCTTGATCAGGGTGTGAAGCTGCTCGGCAAATTGCTCGCGGGTCGCCATGTCTCGATCTCCTTTCTTCCAAAGCCGCTCCCGGTGCCGCAGAGAACCGGGCAGAAAATCGCGCCGCGATGCGCGCCGGGCTGTCGCCGGCGCCGGACGGAATCCGTTGTTGGTCCCGTCCGCCCTCGCGTCCGTTCTCCGGTTCCGTCGGGAACGTCGATACTCCCCATCCGGGAACAAATAAGGTATATTGCATACCTAATTTAAATAAGGTATATCCTTAGCCTGTTTTTGGCAAGAGCGGAGTCCGCGCCGTTGCGGATCACGCAGTTTTCCAATTTCGCGATCCGGGTGCTGATGTACGCGGCGCTGGATGGCGAATCGCCGAGCGCGGTCCCGGACATCGCCAGGGCCTACGGAGCGTCCTACGACCACATGAAGAAGGCGGCGGCGGAATTGTGCCGCCTCGGCTATCTGAACAGCGTCCGCGGCCGCATCGGCGGCGTCACCCTGGCGCGGCGCCCCGAGGACATCCGCATCGGCGACGTCATCCGCGCCACCGAAGGCCGCATAACCCTGGTCGAGTGCTTCAATCCGGCCACCAACACCTGCCCGCTCGAACCGGCCTGTGTGCTCAACCGGGCGCTGCACGAGGCGGTCGAGGCGTTCTTCGCCGTGCTCGACCGCTACACCCTCGCCGACCTGCTCGAACCCGCCCCGCAACTTGCCCCGTTACTCGGCTTGGCACAAGGCGGCGCTCCCCGGCCGGAGAGCCGCCCCGACGCGTGAAACTTACTTTTCCCGCCTTGGTAACCCCTAACTCAGCGGCACGCCGCCTCGGACCAGGAGTGCGCGCAGGTCGAGGATAGCCGGGAAAATTTCCTGGTTCCAGTCGGCGCCCTGTTCGTCGTGAGCCTTCTGCTCCAGTTCGACTATCCAACGGTCCTCTCTGAAAATCCCCTCGGTGAACCAGACGATAAACGGCCACAGGAGGTGGATCAGGCCCGGGATCGGTGGCCTTTCGACCATGATCATGCCGAACGTGTGGTTGATGCGCTGATCCTTGTCCACCGGGATGTAGACGTTCCACAGGTCGAGTGCCGGCGTTTCGCTGCCTTCCGTCCAGAACTTCAACGACTGATAGGGATACTCCGTGCGAATGGTCATCAGGTCGCGGCGCTCCCGGCTTTTCTTGTCGGCCCGCTTGCGGATGATAAACCACTCCCCGAGGTTCTGCTTGCCGTTGGTGCGCCCGAAGCTGTAGTCGGCCTCGACCCAGTTCTCGCCGCTACGCTTGGCGAGCGCGATCGTCTTGATGGCGCCCATCAGCCGCCGGTGCAGGAACTGATGGTTCATGTCCATCAGGTTCTCGTGCATGAAGGAATAATGGCAGGCGACCTGACGGTCGAGGTAGCGGATCTTGTACTTCGGATTACCATGAGTGGGGATGGCCGGAAGGGCCGTTGTCTCGGACTTGGCCGGGTCGCCGGGAAAGATGAAAACGAGCCCATAGGCCTCTCGGCAAGGATAGCCGCGCACCCCGTTGGGGCATTGCTTGCCGGCACTCAGGTAAGGGATATCGACGCAGCGACCGGAAGTGTCATAGGTCCAGCCGTGATAGCCGCACCGCAGGCCCTTGGGACAGACAACACCGGCGTGAAGCGGCACCTGGCGGTGGGCGCAGCGATCCTCGAGCGCGAAGCAGGAACCGTCTTTCGGACGGACCAGCACGATTGGATCGCCGGCGAACTTCACGGCCAGCGTCTTCCCGCGCTTCAAATTCCTGGACCGGGCCACCGGATACCAAAAGTCGGGATTGATACCGGTTCGCCGAAGGTCGGCCGGTTTGGGCTGTCTGGCGTGGCTGCCAATGTCGGTCGTGACCGAGAGCGCCATTCGATTCACTCCATATACTTCGACGCCGTTCCCGCTCCCGCCGCTTGCGCGCCTCAGAGTCCGGCCGGAAACGTAGGGTGTGTTTTCAAAGCCTTGTGTTCGTGCCCCCGGCAGGA
>JAUXFS010000336.1 GCA_030622775.1 Rhodospirillales bacterium
AAGGCAAGGAGCATGGCTATCCGGGCGAACTCTCCGGCGGCCAGCAACAGCGCGTCGCCATCGCGCGGTCGCTGGCGCTGGCCCCCGACGTGATGCTGTTCGACGAGGTGACGGCGGCGCTCGATCCCGAGACGGTCAAGGAGGTCCTGTTCACCATTCGCGAGTTGGCCGAGGAGGGCATGACCTGCATTCTCGTCACCCACGAGATGGGTTTCGCCCGCGAATTGGCCAACCACATCTACTTCACCGACAGAGGGATCATCGTCGAGCATGGCACGCCAAAGACTTTTTTCAGCGAGGCGAAGGATCCGCGCACCAAGGAATTCCTGAGCCAGATCCTTTGACGAGAGCCGGGAGGAAAATCGCATCATGATCAAGAGTATCGTCGTCGCGGTCGATGGAAGCCGCGCCGCCCGCAAGGCCATAGACATGGCCGGTGACATCGCCAAGAGCAGCGGCGCCACCGTCCATCTGCTGCACGTGATCAAGGAACCGGAAATTCCCGAAGCCCTCCAGGAGTTCGCCGAGGTCGAACACATTTCCGGCCCTCCGCAAGCGATTCTCCACAAGGCCGCTCGCTACGTTCTCGAGGACGCCGATACCCGCGCCAAGGCGGCCGGCGCACCGAAAGTCACGACCGAGGTCCTGATGGGACCGGTGGCGCGCACCATCGTTTCATATGCCAACCAAATGCACGCCGATATGATCGCCATCGGGCACCGCTCGCACACCCGCCTCGACGAGCTTCTGCAGGGCGGCGTGTCCCGCCGCGTGAGCTCTCTCGCCCGCTGCCCCTGCCTGCTCGTCAACTGACAACGACCTGACCAAATCAGAGGATGCGGGAACGCCGCTCCGGTATTACGCTACGGACTGAATGGATCAACCTGGACCAGGGATCCCAGGGGAGATCGCGATTGGCGGGCTCTGAGCTGAATTTGTCTCGAGGGAGGCGGCATGACCGACACGACCATCGATCCCAGCCCCGATTCCGCGCCGCCGGAGCGCGAACCCGGCGGCCGGGCGGGTCGGCGGGGGCGTCGCGGCCGGGGTGAGCGGCCGGCGCATGTCGTGCAGCCGGCGTGGAAGCAGCCGCGCAATCCCTATCGGCCGGTCGAGATCGTCTCCGCCGACCAGCTCGAGGCGATCCACGAGGCTTCGCTGGTCATCCTCGAAGATATCGGCATCGAGTTCCTGGACGAGGAGGCCAGGGCGATCCTGAAGCGGGGCGGCGCCAGGATCGAGAACGGCTCGGTCAACGTGCATATCGACCGCGGCATGGTCGACGAGGCGGTCGCCCGGGCGCCCGAGAAATTCACCATGCATGCCCGCAATCCGGAGCGGAACCTGGAGGTGGGTGGTGCGTGGTGCCTGTTTTGCTCGGTGGGCAGCGCGCCCAATGCCGCCGACATGGAGGGCGGCCGCAGAGCCGGCAACAGCACCGATTTCATCAACCTGGTCAAGCTGGCGCAGACGCTCAACGCGGTCCACGCCCTCGGCGGCTATCCGGTGGAACCGCAGGACTGGCATCCATCGGTGCGCCATCTCGACGGCCTCGCCGCTATCGTGACCCTGTCCGACAAGGTGTTTCATGCCTACTCGCTCGGGCGCGAGCGGATCGTCGACGGCCTGGAGATCGCCCGCATCGCCCGCGGGGTCTCTTCGGAGGAACTCGACGCGCAACCGAGCCTGTTCACCGTGGTCAACGCCAACTCGCCGCTGCGTTACGACAAGCCGATGCTGCAGGGGATCATGGAAATGGCGCGACGGGGCCAGGTCGCCATCGTCACCCCGTTCACCCTCGCCGGCGCGATGGCGCCGGTGACGATCGCCGGCGCGGTGGCCCAGCAGAACGCCGAAGCGCTCGCCGGGCTGGTTCTGACCCAACTCGTCCGCCCCGGCGCGCCGTTCGTTTACGGCGGTTTCACCTCCAACGTCGACATGAAATCGGGCGCGCCGGCGTTCGGCACCCCCGAGTACATGAAGGGGGCGCTGCTTGGTGGCCAGCTCGCCCGCCGCTACGGTCTGCCCTACCGGTCGTCCAACGTCTGCGCCGCCAACACGGTGGACGCCCAGGCGGCCTACGAGTCGGTATTCTCGCTGTGGGGCGCGATCATGGGCGGCGCCAACATCCTCAAGCACGGGGCCGGCTGGATGGAGGGTGGACTGCATGCGTCGTTCGAGAAATTCGTTCTCGACGCCGACCTGTTGCAGATGGTCGCCGCCTTTCTCGAACCGATCGAGACCGATGCCGATGCGCTGGCGCTCGACGCCATCCGCGAGGTCGGACCCGGCGGCCATTTCTTCGGCGCGGCGCACACCCGGAGCCGCTACAAGACCGCGTTCTTCTCGCCGATGATCTCCGACTGGCGGAACTACGAGACCTGGGCGGAGGACGGCCGCCCCGACGCCTACGGCAAGGCCAACCGTCTTTGCAAGCAACTGCTGGCGGAATACGAGCCCCCGCCGATGGATCCGGCGACCCGCGAGGAACTGGAGGCGTTCGTCGCCCGCCGCAAGGAAGAAGGTGGGGTCCCCACCGATTTCTAGTGATCCGAAAGGCCGACGAGATGAACGACCCGCGTCACGACCGGAAGATCGACCCGACCCGCCGCCCGGCCGCCGCTGCCGAGGGCGCGGTCGCGGTCACCGACGCCGGCAATCCCTCTCATCGGGAATGGGCCGCCGCCGGCCTCGACGCTCCCGACATGGATACGGTCCGCGGCTATCGCCTGGGCCGCATCCGCGCCGAGCTGGCGAACAGGGACGTGGCCGGGGCGCTGCTCACCGATCCGCTGAACATCCGATACGCCCTCGATTGTCCCAACATGCAGGTCTGGTGCCTGCACAACGCGGTGCGCTATGCGTTCGTCGCCACCGAGGGGCCGGTGGTGCTGTTCGACTTCCACAACTGCGCCCATCTCTCCGCCCACCTGCCGCTGATCGATGAAACGCGGCCGGGGACGTCGTGGTTCTACTTCGAAGCGGGATCGCGCGAGGGCGAACTGGCGCGCCGCTGGGCCCGCGAGATCGCCGATCTCGTCCGTTCGACCGGGGGAAACCGCCGGCTGGCCATCGACAAGTGCGATCTGGCGGGGATCGATGCGTTGCGGGCCGAGGGGATCGACGTCATCGCGAGCCAGGCGTTCACCGAAGAGGCGCGAAAAATCAAGCACCCCGAAGAGATCAAGGCGATGCGCCGCGCCCTCCATTGCGCCGAGACCGGCATGTCCGAGATGTGGCGGGCGCTGCGCCCCGGGCTCACCGAGAACCAGCTTTGGTCGATCCTCCATCAGGTCAACATCGCCAGGGGCGGCGAGTGGATCGAAACCCGGCTGCTGTCCAGCGGCCCGAGGACCAATCCCTGGTTCCACGAATGCTCGGACCGGATCATCGAGGCCGGGGACATGGTCAGCTTCGACACCGACCTGATCGGCCCCTACGGTTATTGCGCCGACATCTCGCGGGCCTGGGTCACCGCCGTCGACCGGCCGAGCAACGAACAGGCGGACCTGCATGCGATCGCGATGGACCAGCTCTCGACCAACATCGCTCTCATCCGCCCGGGACTGAGCTTCCTGGAACTGGGCGAGAACAGCTTCCGCCTTCCCGACGACTGCCTCGCCAACCGCTACAGCGTGGTGCTCCACGGCGTCGGTCTGTGCGACGGGTATCCGAGCGTTCGCTATCCGGGAGATGTCGAGGCGTGCGGCTACGACGGACACTTCGAGCCGGGGATGTGCGTCTGTATCGAGAGCTACGTCGGCCGCGACGGCGGGCGCGAAGGGGTG
>JAUXFS010000386.1 GCA_030622775.1 Rhodospirillales bacterium
CACAGAACGACATGGCTACGATCCGACTTGCTGGTCGCGGGGGCGATCGTGTTGCGCCGGAATCGCCCGCTGCCGTGGCGGGAGCCGGCCTTCCTGTGTCTGGTGCTGTCGGTGACGGTGTTCGCCGCGGGCGGCGTCCTCGGTCTGTTCGTCGATGGCGCCGACACCCGGACCCCGGCCCACTATCACGGGGTCATCGCCGGCGTCACCCTGGCATTCATGGGACTGTTCTACGTCACCTTCCTGCCGTTGCTGGAGCGGCCGCTGAAACCTGGCAAGCTGTTGTTCGCTCAAATATATCTATTTGCCGGGGGCCAGTTGGCCGCGTGCATCGGGCTGTTCCTGGCCGGCGGATTCGGCGTCCCGCGCAAGACCGCCGGCGAGGCTCAGGGCCTGGAGGAAATGGGCGCCATTGTCGGAATGGCGTTGAACGGGATCGGAGCGCTGTTTGCCGTGCTCGGCGGTATCGTGTTCATTTGGATGGTGGCGGCGGCGTTGCTGAAATATCCCCAAAAGAAAAATAGGCCCACGGCCGAAGCGCAGCGGCTATAGTGGCGTTCGTCACTAGGTAAGGATTGAAACGTGCCACCGGTCCGAACGGAATCGGCGGGGAGTTTGTCGGGCGTCACCGCCAAGCGTGAACCCCGCTTCCGCGTCAAGGATTACGCCGTACTCCTCAAGCCACGGGTGATGTCGCTGGTGGTGTTCACCGGATTGGTCGGCATGATCCTGGCCCCGGTCCCGGTCGATCCGATCACCGCGGCGGTCGCCGTGCTGTGTATCGCCGTCGGCGCCGGCGCCGCCGGCGCCATCAATATGTGGTACGACCGGGACATCGATCGCGAAATGACCCGAACGAGGAACCGGCCGATCCCGGCGGGACGCCTGGAGCCGCGCCCGGCGCTGGTGTTCGGCGTCACCCTGGCGGTCGGCTCGGCGGCGACGATGGCGCTCCTGGTCAATCTCGTCGCCGCGGGCCTCCTGGCGCTGACCGTCATCTATTACGTGTTCATCTACACCGTGTGGCTGAAGCGGCGGACTCCCCAGAACATCGTGATCGGCGGGGCTTCCGGGGCCTTGCCGCCGATCATCGGTTGGGCCGCCGCCACCGGCGACGTGGGGTTGGGTGCCGTCTCGCTGTTCGCCATCATCTTCCTGTGGACGCCGCCCCATTCGTGGGCGCTGGCGCTGTTCCGCAAGGGAGACTACGACCGCGCCGGGGTGCCGATGCTGCCGGTGGTCGCCGGCGAGCGGGCGACGAAGAACCAGATCCTGATTTATTCGTGCATTCTCGTTCCGGTGACGCTGGTGCCGGTGGCGATCGGCATGTCGGGGGTGTTCTACGGCGTCGCGGCTACGTTGCTGGGGGCCGGGTTGTTGAGCAACACGGTCCGCCTTTGGCGCGCCGACGACAGCGCCGGAGCGCGGCCGCTGTTCTTTTTCACGATCATGTATCTGTTTCTGATCTTCGTCGCCCTGCTTGTCGATCGCGGGCTACAAACGTTCCTTTAGAGTCCCGATCCTTGACCGGTACCGCCTATCAGCGCCTGGAAAACAGGTTCCGCCGTCTCGGCGCGCTCCGCGACGCCGAAGCCTTGCTCCATTGGGACCTCGCGACGATGATGCCCGCGGGTGGCGCCGAGGCCCGCGGCGATCAGTTGGCGGTGCTCACGTCGTTGCGCCACGGCATCCTTACCGCGGCGGAAACCGAAGAGCTGCTGGAGACGGCCGAAGAGGCGGCCAAGGCGGCTGACGGTCTCGATCCCTGGCAAGCCGCCAACCTACGCGAGATGCGCCACACCTGGGCGCATGCCACGGCGTTGACCGGCGAGCAGGTGGAGGCGCTGTCGCGGACGGCCTCGGCCTGCGAGGCCGCCTGGCGCGACGCCCGCGCCGACGATGACTTCGCCGCCGTTCTGCCGAAACTGGAAACGGTCCTGGCGCTGGTCCGCGAAACGGCGGCCGCAAAGGCCGAGAAACTCGGGATCTCCCCGTACGACGCCCTGCTCGACGAATACGAGCCCGGCGGTCGGTCGCGAGAGATCGACCGGGTCTTCGCCGATCTGGAAGCCTTCCTCCCCGGCCTTCTCGCCGAGGTTTCCGAGCGTCAGGCGAGCGATCCACCGGTGCGCGAACCCGAGGGACCGTTTCCCGTCGAAAGGCAGCGCGACCTTGCGGTGCGGTTGATGCAGGTCCTCGGGTTCGATTTTCACCATGGCCGGCTCGACGTCAGCCTGCATCCGTTCTGCGGCGGCACGCCCGACGATGTCCGCATCACCACGCGCTATGACGAGGCCGATTTCACCTCGGCGCTGATGGGGGTCCTGCACGAAACCGGCCACGCCCTCTACGAACGCGGCCTGCCGGCGGCGTGGCGCGGTCAGCCGGTTGGCGACGCCCGTGGCATGGCCCTGCATGAGAGCCAGTCGCTGCTGATCGAAATGCAGGTCTGCCGGTCGCGGGGCTTCCTCGGCTTCGCCGCGCCGATCATGAGAACGATGCTCGGCGGAGACGGCCCCGCCTGGGACACCGACAACCTTTACCGGCTCTACACCCGGATTCGTCCCGGATTCATCCGGGTCGATGCCGACGAGGTGACCTACCCGGCCCACGTAATCCTGCGCTACAGCCTGGAAAAGGCGATGATCGCCGGTGACCTGGAAGCCGCCGACCTGCCCGCCGCCTGGAACGAGGGCATGGGACGGTTGCTCGGGTTGACCCCGCCGAACGATCGCCTCGGGTGCCTGCAGGACATCCACTGGTACGACGGCGCTTGGGGATACTTCCCCACCTATACCCTCGGCGCGATGACCGCGGCGCAGCTTTTCGCCGCCGCGCTGAACGCCGACCCGGCGATCGAGACCGGCATCGCCTCCGGGGATTTCACCGGGTTGATGACGTGGCTCGCCGACAACGTCCATTCGCGGGGCTCCCTGCTCACCACCCGCGAGCTGCTGGTCGCCGCAACCGGGCGCCCTCTCGACGCCGAGATCTTCAAGACTCACCTGAAACGGCGTTACCTTGCCTGACAGCAGACGCCGATCATTTTCGAAAACAGGTAGTGTCTCAGTTTGAAATCAAAGCGAGGGGATTCACAGGTTAGGTAAGATCGCTGTCTTCCAATTGGGCCTTTAGGAGGCGTGCAAGGTACCCCTCCATTTCAGACAAATCGAGGTTCCCCTGGTCCCAATGGCGATCGGCGGCACGGAGGGCGGCATAGTAGGACTTGCGATCCTCCCTGATTCGTTCTGGGACGATCTTGCTACCGGGCAGCAGGCCGCCAGAACGAACGCACAAGAGATAATAACAAGTGGCGCGTGCCGTTCGTCCATTACCCTCGATAAAGGGGTGAACCCAATTCAAACGCCA
>JAUXFS010000457.1 GCA_030622775.1 Rhodospirillales bacterium
GGTGGCTGCCGGGCAGGTAGCGGCCCTGCTTGTGGGGGCTGCGGTCGGCCACGTAGGCAATCAGGCCGGCGTCGATGCCGCAAGTGTTGAGCAGGGTGTTGCCCTTGGCCGCGGCCCCATAGGCGACGACGGCGCGGCCTTCGGTCTTGGCCGTCTTGAGAAAACCGAGAAGGCCGGTCTTCACCGCCTCCACCCGCTCGACGAACCCGGCGTAACCCTCGAGGCGGTCCAGCCGCGCCGCCCGTTCGTCCGCCCGCAAGCTATCCACCGCCGAAGTGGTCGGCCGCGGCACGCCGTCCGACCGCCGGGCAAAGACGCGCAGGCTGCCGCCGTGGGTGGAGAGCCGCTCGACGTCGAAAACCTCTAGCCCATGGCGTGCGAACACCCGCTCCACCGCCAGGAACGAGAAATAGCTGAAATGTTCGTGATAGATGGTGTCGAACTGGACTTCCTCGATCAGCCGCAACAGGTGCGGAAACTCCATGGCGAGCACGCCCGCCGGCTTCAGGAGCAGCGCCAGACCGGCGACGAAGTCGTTGAGATCGGGGACGTGGGCGAGAACGTTGTTGCCGACCAGGAGATCGGCCGACCGTTGGCGGTCCAACAGTTCGCGGGCGAACCCCTCGCCAAAGAAACGCACTTCCGTCGGCACCCCGGCGGCGACGGCGGCCTCCGCAACGTTGGCCGCCGGCTCGACGCCGAGGACAGGAACGCCGGCGTCGAGGAAATGCCTGAGCAGATAGCCGTCGTTGCTGGCGACCTCGACCACCAGGCTGTCGCGGCCAAGGTCGAAGCGCTCGATGGCGGCGTGGGCGAACCTGCGGGCATGCTCCACCCACGATTCCGCATAGCTGGAGAAGTAGGCGTAGTCGCCGAAAATCTCCTCGGCCGGCACCGCCGATTCGACCTGTACCAGGAAACAGGTGTCGCAGACGCGGGCGTGCAAAGGGTAGCGCGGCTCCGGCTTTTTCAGGTCGGAGGCGCTGAGATAGGCGTTGGCGAGCGGGGTCTCGCCGAGGTCGACGAAGGTGTGCCTGAGTTCGGCACCGCAAGAACGGCACGCCAATCGCGGTTGACCATCCATCATTGAATGTCCTCGTAACGGTCGAGCTGCCCGAGACTGTAGGCGCGCATGTCGCAGCCGTCGCGGTGTGCGCGATACCAGGAGGCGGTCCAGTCCAGCGCGTCTTCGAGGCCAAGCCGCGGCCGCCACCCCAGGGAGCGGGTCGCCCGCGTCGCGTCGAGGGTCAGCGCCTGCGCCTCGTGCACCGTCTCCGCGTTGTCGGCCGTCCACCCGATGCCGTCGCCCCAGGACCGCGCCAGCCGTTCGACGACCCGGCGCACCGGCCAGACGTCGTCCGGCGACGGTCCGAAGTTGAGGGCCGGGGATACGTCGGTCCCCGCGTACAGCCGTTCGGCATAGATCAGATAGCCGAGCAACGGATCGAGGACGTGCTGCCACGGCCGCGTCGCGTCGGGATGCCGCAAGACCAGCGGCACGCCGGCTTCGGCAGCGCGGATGAAATCGGGGACCAGCCGGTCGACGGCCCAGTCGCCGCCGCCGATGACGTTGCCGGCGCGGGCGCTGCCGACCCGGACCCCTCTTTCGGCCAGGAAACTCTCGCGATAGCTCGCGGTGACGATCTCCTGGCAGGCCTTCGACGCGCTATACGGATCCCGGCCCCCCAGTTTGTCGTCCTCGCCAAAGGGCCGGCCGCTCTGGTCGTTGGCGTAGACCTTGTCGCTGGTGACGACGACCACGACCCTGACCGAGGGCGTCCGGCGCACCGCCTCAAGCAGGTTCGCGGTCCCGAGCGCGTTGGTGTCGAAGGTGCCGACCGGGTCGGCGTACGACGGCCGCACCAGGGCCTGCGCCGCCAGATGGAAGACGATCTCGGGCGCGCTCTCGCCGAGGGCGTCGGTCGCGACCTCGGGTTGACGGAGATCACCGACGATCGAAACGAGGTTCGACCAGGGCGCCAGCGCGTCGAACAGGCTCGGATCGGTCGCCGGCGACAGTGCGACCCCGGTGACCCTGGAGCCGAGACTCTCCAGCCACAAGGCGAGCCATGCCCCCTTGAACCCCGTGTGCCCGGTCAACAGCACGCGACGGTCACGCCAGAACGCGGGTGTCATCACCAGACCTTCCACGGCGCCCGGTCCGTCTCCCACAAGTCCTGCAGCACCGTCTTGTCGCGCAGGGTATCCATCGGCAACCAGAACCCGTCGTGGCAAAACGCGGTCAGTTGGTTCTCTGCGGCCAGCCGTTCCAGCGGCGCCTGCTCCCAGCCCGTATGGTCGCCGTCAATAAAATCCAGCACCTTGGGCGACAGAACGAAGAAACCGCCGTTGATATAGCCGCCGTCGCCGGGAGGCTTCTCGCTGAAACGGGTCACCCGCTCACCGTCGAGCACCGCCGAGCCGAACCGACCCGGCGGCCGGACGGCGGTCATCGTCGCCAAGCGGCCGCTGGCACGATGAAAATCGACGAGCGCGCCGATATCGACATCGGCGACGCCGTCGCCGTAGGTCATGCAGAAGCTTTCTTCGCCCTCCAGATAGGAGCCGACGCGCTTCAACCGGCCACCGGTCATGGTCTTGTCGCCGGTATCAACCAGGGTGACACGCCATGGCTCCGCGTCACTGCTGTGAAACTCGAGCCGGTTGTTGGCGAGGTCGACGGTCACGTCCGAGCGATGGAGGACGTAGTTGGCGAAGTACTCCTTGATGACGTAGCCCTTGTAGCCAAGGCAGATGATGAAGTCGGTAAGTCCGTAATGGCCGTAGATCTTCATGATATGCCAGAGAATCGGCATTCCGCCGATTTCGACCATCGGCTTGGGTTTGACGTCGGTCTCCTCGGAGAGGCGGGACCCGAGGCCGCCGGCCAGGATTACGATTTTCGGCTTTTGCACGAGCTTCAACGACATGCTTGCTTGTGTCGACATCGGACATCACCGGTGCCAGGACGGAAGAGCGGACGAGACCCGATGAAC
>JAUXFS010000008.1 GCA_030622775.1 Rhodospirillales bacterium
ATTGGCGGAAAGAAGTTCGACGAAATCGATCGCGCGTTCGACAACCTCGATGCCAGTTTCTCGGAGCAGGCCAATTACGCGCTGGCGTGTAATTCCGTTGAGGAAAGTGCCGTTGGGAGCGGGAGTATGGACCACCTCGTCCTTGACCATGAATAGGTTCGTATAAGCGAACTCAGCAACATTACCGTTTGGGTCTTGTACGACTGCGGTATCAAAGCCTCTTTCCTGGGCCTCCCTACCGATTCTGGCTATATTTGGGTAGAGGCACGAAGCCTTCGCTTCTGTCGGCGCCATGTCTTTGGCGGGGCGGCGATAACTGGATCGACAGGCGCTGAAACCCGTGGGAGACGGGAGGGGGGAATCGTAGATTGAGAGCACAAACTGGGTGCTCTCGGCATCAGGGACAACGAATCCCTCTTCGGCGAAAAACATCGGGCAGATGTAGAGTTCGGCATCGGTGGGGAACTGGCGTATTCCATGCCAAGCCAACTTCTCGATCTCGACCCCGGTGATCGTTGGTTTGAGGCCTAGGATGTGAGCCGATGTTACCGCTCGAGCACAATGACGTTCCAGGTCTGGAGCGACGCCACCGAAAGCACGGGCGCCGTCGAATACGACGGAAGACAGCCATACCGCATGGCTGCGGGCACTTAGTATTTTGGGATTACCTGCTTGCCATTGGCCGTTGACGAACGTTAACCCTTCGCCCCCACCTGCCTTTCCCATGGATCGCCTCCAACTACTATGTTTCTGTTCATCATCAAGGAGATATGAGGCTGTCCAACAAAGTGGGACCACCTCATCTCCTCCCCCCGAACAGGCAGAGCTTCACACCGTGTAAACCGGTGTCCACATTATCGGGGAAAGATCAGGCTCTGGACAAGGCACTGTGCATGGACAAGGCTGACGCCTTGCCTGCGTGCTCACAGCCGCGATATGGCCTCACGAACCAGGAGCATTGTTTGCCTTTGTCTCACCTGCCACGCCGCAGACAATCAAAAATTGCGCCTCAGTGGGGTTCTTTGAAGATTCATTGTTCCGGACAGCGCGCACGCCCCAACCTATTGATGTCATGTGATTTTGCGGCGTTGATAGCGATTTCGCAAATTGGAGTTCTTGCCGAGTGACTACTGGCTCGCCCAGATAACTCTGGCGATCCAATCAACCTCGTCGACCGATAACGTGCGATCGTCATGTTCGGGATTAAAGGATTTCAACTCGTACTTGTGGGCCGTTCGGCGACGGAGCAGCTTGGTCATCACCTCTCCCTCGTGGGTCTTTAGGACAACTCGGTCGCCCCGTCGGATATTGGCGTGGGGGCAGACGATGATGATGTCCCCGTCACGGTACACGGGCTCCATACTGTCGCCACTGATTTCCAGCGCGTAGGCATGGGGGTCGCCAACCTCTGGAAATGGAATTTCATCCCAACCGGCACCTGTCGGGTAGCCTGCGTCATCAAAATAGCCCTCTGTGCCCGCTTGAGCGAAGCCAACGACCGGGATGTTTCGATAGACGCCGCCGCCGGCCCCCTCACTAATATAGGAAACAAGCTCGCCGAGACTGGCCCCGGTCGCCTGGAGGACTTTGGAGATGCTCTCCGTACTGGGCCATCGGAGTTTGCCTTCGCGGGTAACCCGCTTGCTCTTGTTGAACGTGGTTGGGTCAAGGCCGGCACGACGCGCCAACCCGGATGCCGACATGCCACGGTCCCGAGCAAGCAGGTCAATGGCACGCCAAATGTCAGAATGTCTTAGCATGGGAACATTGTCTTATAGATCGCCGCAAAATGCAGTAGGAACGTATTACTAAATTGGGGTTGACAGGCGATGACAATCCTATAATGTGAATGAAGTTTACGTTTTGTTCCACAAGTAGGTGCCTCGGAGGTGGCGGATGTCATCTAAACGCCGTATGCCAAATCCCGTCTACGAACTCCCCACAACCCCGTTTTCAAGCGCGGAGGAGGCTTGGTTCTGGTTTGTGAGATGCCAACGAGTGCGGAGAGATGGTGCTCGTTTTAGCGGTTCAACCGGGAATATCCGGCGACCGTGTGATCCAGACGATTTGTATCGGGCTGCGGTGGCGTTGGCGCGTCGGGGTATCATCGGATCGCAGCACTTGTTCGTCTTGGGGACCTTCGGACTCCATGAACGCCCGCCCGATCCTCGATGTCGGAAGGAACAAAGAGCGTTCCAGCTTTGGGATGAAGCACTTGACCACCTTACCACGGTGCTTCGCCAAAAGGGAATCGTGGAATGACGGCCTCCGTCCTTGATCGGGATGCGGGCAAATCGGATCCGCGATATGCAGAAGATACAGAGGTCGCGATTGTGGTCTTTGCTGGGGAAACCAGCCTCAAGTGGTTGAAGCTGTTGCGGCCAGGGTTTCGCCACTGTTTCGTATTGGTGCATCGGCAGGGATGCTGGGTCATTTATGACCCGCTGTCCCATCGCACGGATCTAGCGGTTGTTGTAGGTCCAACGTCGGGCGAATTGACCCAATGGTATGAGGAGAAAGGTCTACAGGTCATTGAGACCACGGTCTGCCGTGCTCCATTGCGTTCGGCGCCCCTGCGGCCGTTCACCTGCGTTGAGGCGGTGAAAAGGGTTCTTGGCATTCACGCGCCGTGGGTGACCACGCCTTGGCAGCTGTACCGCTATCTCCGCCCAATCCGTAAATAGTAAAAAATTCCTTGACTGGGCACTGAAGAGGGTATATATACCAATCATCGAGCCCCTGAACTATGCGCGAAGCCCATTGCAGGTGACTGCCGTGGGTTTTGTCGTGTCTCTAGGATGCAACCAAAAAGCAACTTCGCGCCAGTTTGATTTGGTTTCTCGTAGGTTACGCTACCTTCTGCGACCGCTCCAACCCCGAGAAGCGTGTTCACGGTTTACCAAGGATCCAGAGCTAGGGCGTGCTTCCCGGCAATGCTTGTGGCAGGAAATGATGTCGTCCGTATGGCGCCCAGGCACCACCATTCGAGCGACCCGACGAAGTAAAGATAACCAGCCGGTTCTCGGGTTTGGTTGGCGCAGTGATGGCTCCAAACCGCTGTAGCGCATTGAGCAGAATACGCCTTTTCCGCTTATACGGTTCTTCGTTTCGGCGGAAATAAGCATCAACGCCTGAGCCTCGGACAAACCCAGGTTGATATGAGTGGGGCACGGCTTTCTTGCGTTGGCGATGGTCTCTAGTGGTCCATGTCTGACGGATTTGTCTGCCCCGATCCATGGTGCCCCGACATCGGGCTCCCGTTGCCGCATAGACGTTTCAACTCCAATCAACTGAGGGAACAAACCGATGGGTGGAGTTCTTCCTACCGCCGCGATGAGTGTGCTCCAAGTGGGTCTTGAGGCCGCGCAGAAGGGAAACCAGGTGGCGGCCCAGGAGGCCGCCGCCCGCGGGCGGACCGAACAGATCCGACAAACCCAGCAGATCGATGAGCGCCAGAGACGAGACCGCCTGCGCCGGGCTCTGGCAACCCAAAGGGCCCGTTTCGGTGCTCAAGGTATTGGTACCGGCGGCTCCTCCCGGGCCGTTTTCGCCGGTCTCGCCGCCGAGGCGGAGCAGGAAAACGCAGACTCACGCGCCCTAGCCTCAACCCGGATCGGCCAGATCGACGACCAACTTGCCTGGTCGCGAAAGAGAAACCTGTTGGAAGCCTCCCGCCCCGGCAATCGCATGGCCTTCGGTCTTCTCCAGAAGGGATTCCGCAACGTGCCGCTTCTCGAAATCTAGACCAGTCCGCCCTTAAGGAGTGAACAATGAACGACCACATCCAGATCAGCGATGTGACGCCGCGGATTCAATATGCGGCGGACGGTAGTCAAACTCAATTCAGCTATCCCTTTCCCATCTTCGTGGAAGACGACCTTGAAGTGTATGCGGGTGATATTAAGGAGACATCCGGATACACTGTACTTGGTGCAGGAACTTCGTACGGCGGTACGGTAACGTTCGATACGCCTCCCGCCAGCGGCGTGGTTGTGACCCTGCGCAGGTCACTCGCTATTGAGCGTACCACAGACTTTCAACAGTCTGGCGCGTTTCGCGCCAAGGTCATCAACGATGAACTCGACCACCTCACAGCCGCACTACAGCAAGTGGCGGACGATGTCGGTCGCGCCGTTCGTCTTAGCTCTACGGATGCAGACGCAGACTTGGAACTGCCTTCAAAGGACGAGCGCGCCAATAAGGTTCTAGGTTTCGATGCCAGCGGTGACGCGATCGCGACCTCGGGTGGCGGCGGTACCGGTGGTGGTGTCACCGATCATGGCCAACTCATCGGGCTCTCCGATGACGACCATGACCAGTACCACAACGACGCTCGCGCAGATGCCCGTTACTACACGCAGGCCCAGATAGACGCCGCTCTCGGCGGTAAATCCAATACCACGCACAATCACGATTCCGCATACGTAGCGATATCGCACGTTAACGACACCAGCAATCCCCATGGCGTCACCAAATCCCATGTAGGTCTTGATAATGTTGAAAATACTAAGACCAACCTGAGTGCGAGCGTTGATCCGGCGCAGAATGACGACGGTAACGATGGTTACACCGTTGGCTCCCGGTGGATTAATGTGGCGTCGAACCGGGAATTCGTATGCCTTGAGGCCACACCCGGAGCGGCGGTATGGGTCGAAACGACACAAACGGGAGGCGGTGGTGTATCAGACCACGGCAGCCTGACCGGGCTCGGAGACGACGATCACACCCAATACCACACCGATGCTCGCGGAGATGCCCGTTACTACACGCAAGCCGCTGCAGACGCGGCATTCGAGCCAGCCGGCACAGGCGCGAGTGAAGCGGCAAGCGCAGTCGGCACCCATGAGTCCGCTTACAACCATGCGCTGATAGCTACGGCTCTACAGGCCGGGACCAAGCTGGACGACCTGTCCGCGCCCGATGACAACACGGACAGCGACGCTACGACTTCCGCACATGGTCTGATGCCGAAAGCGGACAAGACCAAGCTTGACGGTATCGCATCGGGCGCCGAAGTTAATGCGGTCGATAGCGTCCACGGTCGCACCGGCACGGTGGCGGCGGTAAGCGGCGACTACGCTGCTTCCGAGGTCACCAATGATTCGAGTGTTGCCGGTGCAGACGTGGGCGCGGCTTTGGAAACGCTTGAAGCCGCTATCGTTACCTCTGGGATCGCCGGGGTCGCTGCCGACGAACACCCTGTTACAGCAGCCCGCAACCTGACCACTGAAGCCTACAATGCCACCCCGCACAAGGGCGGCGGCACCGTATGGCACGTGCAGGAGCCGCCGTATGCGTTCGCCCCGGTGGCGTTCGATGGGGCGAGCTATCTTTCCTTCGCCGGCAATCGGGGTGCATTCGACGCTAAAACCGTCACCTGCAACGCCTTTATCAAGGTCACATCATTACCGAACACGCGCCACGTGATTGTCGAATCCGACGGCAAGTTTCTCTTCCGGGTCAACGATGATGGCAGGGTCCGCGTCGTCGGTCGCAATTCGACCAGCACTATCATTCTTGATGTCTACAGCATGACACCCTTGTTGATCGGCGTCTGGTACGACATCACTTTCTCTGCCGACCTCGCTGCCGGTGTGGCGCATATGTACGTCAACGGCCGTGAAGATGCCGATACCCCCGTGGTGATGACCGATGACACCATCGACTTCGGCGGGGCGACGGACTGGGGCGTCGGTTGGGACACCGATACGACCCCCGGCGACTTCTTCAACGGCGAGATCGATCGGGCATGGGTGTCCAACGAGTATGTAGATCTTAGCGTCGAGGCCAATCGCCAGCGGTTCTTCGCCTACAACAACCCGGTTGACCTCGGCTCACTGGGCCAGCGCCCCACGGGCAACACGCCGTTCCTCTACGTCAAAGGGCCGGCGGCGGATATGCCGACGTGCCTCGCCGGGCGTGGGGACTTTACCGAAACCGGCACCCTGACCAATGGCGCGACGATCACTCCCACCGGGCTGTTCCAGGCGAGTGGACGGACGATCCATGGGCCGAATGGCCGGCCGACGCCGTTGCACGGCTGGCGCATCGACTGGAATGACGTATCCGAAAAGAATACCGGCGGCATCCCGGAGAGTTTCTTTGCTGGTCTCAAGGCCCAGGGCTTGCCGGGGAACTGCATCCAGGTTGAGTTCATGTGGTCATCGGCCAATGGCCCGTCCGAACGCTACCCCAGCCAAATCGGCGTCTACCAGACGGACGAGCTTATCCCCCTGAAAAACACGCTGAGGAACGCCGCACGGCAAGGCTACTACCTCGTCCTCTCCCCTCGCGTTTCGGCGGGGGAAGGTGAGTCGATCCCGAACCTTGCCGACGACATGGATGGGTCAACAGGTAATCCACACGAAGGCTGGGCGAACCACGTTTTGACCATCACGAACGGGGTGGTCACTACCGGCGGCTCCGATTACGGCAACTACCGCGATCGGTTCTTTGCCTGGCTGAGATGGCTCATCCCGGAATTGATGAACGACCCGGAGATCGGGGGCGCGGTGGCGCTGATCGAAATGTGGCACCTACCCTTCCACAAGCCAGATGTGGAGTTCACCGATGCCAACATCGACTTGTACCTCGATAAGACGGCCGGCAGCGGCTTCGCCTCTCTGCTGTTGGCTCAGTGGCGGGCGTTGGTTCCGAACCACCTGTTGGGTTTCAGCTTCCGAAGCTCTAAGATCCTGACCCGAGCCAT
The DNA here is from genome assembly GCA_030622775.1 of Rhodospirillales bacterium. GTDB lineage: Bacteria > Pseudomonadota > Alphaproteobacteria > Rhodospirillales > Defluviicoccaceae > JAUXFS01. Next base: position 6,710 of record JAUXFS010000008.1, read on the forward strand.
TGCCTCGGGGTGGACGCCGCTCTCTGACGCCAACATCTGCTATGTCACTGGCGGCTACGGCAACCATGACGTGATCCAGGCCTACCCGCCGAGAACCGGCAAGAGCTGGCCGCTCGACAGCAGTCAACCACGGTGGAACGTCGCCGACGGCGAATTCGAGATCGTCACCTTCGGCGCGGCGCACAATGTCGCCTGGATCTCGTGCGAGGGTCCGGGGCTCAATAAGAGCCTCCGTGTAGATCCGCTCGGGGCCGATCAGAAGATCTTTCTCACCGGCCTGCTCAATCTTTACAACCAGCATACCAACGGCTTCGGCTTTCACGCCCTCAACGTAACCCAGGACCCGCAAGCTGGAATGGCGGCGGGGACCGAATTCGGCGACCTGTTACGGGCGGCCATGCTGGGGGCAACCTCCGCGGCGGTGTCCGGGGGTGCCCCCCACGGTGAGGCCCTGGTCGAGCATGAGTATCTGGCCAGCGACACGCTCAAGATCGTCGACGGTGGCCAGCACTACATCGCCGGCAACAACGCGGCCGGGCTCACGTTGACGGTTCCAACCCATGCCAGCGTTCCCTACCCGATCGGGCACATGATATTTCTTCACCAAAAAGGCACGGGGCAAATCACCATTACCGGCGCCAGCGGTGTTGTCGTCAACACCACGGAAACCCTGAAGACGAAGGCTCAACATGCTTGGGCGGCCCTGATCCAGGTTTCAACCGACGTCTGGGTGCTAACCGGCGATCGTGAGGCAGCGTGATGCTAATCGTCAACACCCTTGCCGGCATCCTATCGGCCTCCGCAGCCTCCACAGGCGAATCGTGGTCTCCGAAAACCGTCACGTTCGACGGTGCGAGTGACTACCTAACCAAAACCACCGCCCTCGCCGGCGCGGCCACGAAGCAGCTTACCGTCTATGCCCGCGTCAAGGTCAAGGCGGCGATCTACGGGAGCAACTCCGTGATCGTCAACATCGGCGATGGCGGTTCGTCCGGCAACCAGATACTCAGGCTGCGGTTCGAGGGAGGCGCCGGCAACTCCAAGATCGGCATCCAATTTCGCGACCATCCCGGATACTCTCTCGGCGGAGCCGGCATGGCGCACACGAGTAGCGAAACATTTGTCGAGGGCGACGGGTTCATAAACGTCCTGTTCAGCTTCGACAGCCAGTCTGGCGTTCAGACTTCGCACTTCTATTTCGGCGACACCGCTGCTTCGGGGTATTCCGACACTCCCGCGCTCGACTACGAGTTCGCCTGGAACCAAGCCTTGACGGCGCGGATCGGTAGCCGGCACAACGCCGTCAACGACTTGCTGAACGCCGACGCGGGAAGCGTCTGGATGGCTCCGATCTACTACGATCTTAGCATCGCCGCGAACCGGCGCTTGTTCTTCGATGCGTCCGGCAATCCGGTGCAACCCCCGTCCGGGGCGGCGCTGTATTTCGGCGGCCCGCAGGCGGCGAGTGCTTGGAACGCCGGCACAAATCAGGGCACGGGCGGGGGGTTTGTCATGACGGGGGCGGTTGCCGGTGTGTAGGATTCGCCGGGAGCACGTTCACCGGATGACCTGCCTCGGCCTCGCCCTCATGCCGCAGGCTCTTCCGGCGGTAGCGCAACCGATCTTCGGCGAACTGTGACAACGTGGCGTCCGGTCTCGAACGGAAGTACTTCGAGACCCCGATCTCCAGCGCGTCACGAGGCCACGGGCCGGATCAGATCCAACACGAATGCAACCTGACCAGATGCGGCGATAATGCCAACCACAGTATCTGAAATGCGAATCCAGAGAGTGAAAAAATTGCTTCAGATATACGGGATATTAACAAAATAAATATTGGGTTGTTTCTGCTATATTGTTTAAACTTTATTTAGTCAATTCCGGAAGGCCCCTGTAAAGATCCAGCGCTTCCGGGTTGGATAATGCTTCTTTATTGTCCGCTTTTCGACCGTGAATGACGTCGCGGACAGCGAGTTCGGTGATCTTGCCACTCTTGGTGCGCGGGATGTCGCGGACCTGGATGACCTTGGCCGGGACGTGGCGGGGGCTACAGTGGGCACGGATATGGGCCTTGATCCTGGCGACCAGCGCGTCGTCGAGACTGAGCCCTTCCCGTAGCACGACGAACAGCACCACCCGGACGTCGTTGTCCCAGTCCTGGCCGACGACGATCGACTCGACGATCGGGTCGAGTTGCTCCACTTGGCGATAGATCTCCGCCGTGCCAATGCGCACGCCGCCCGGATTGAGGGTCGCGTCCGAACGTCCGTGGATGATGATCCCGCCGTGTTCGGTGAACTCGACGAAGTCGCCGTGGTGCCAGACGCCGGGGAAGCGCTCGAAATAGGCGGCGTGGTACTTCGCGTCGTCGGGATCGTTCCAGAACCCGACCGGCATCGACGGGAAAGGCTGCGTGCAGACCAGCTCTCCTTTGCCGCCGCGCACCGAACGACCCTGCGTATCGAACACGTCGACCGCCATGGCGAGGCTGGGCGTTTGAATTTCCCCCCGCCATACCGCCGCGACCGGGTTTCCGATGACGAAGCAGGCGATCAGATCGGTCCCGCCGGAAATCGAGGTTAGGTGCAGATCGGCCTTGATGTCCTGGTAGACGTAGTCGAACGATTCGGGCGCCAGCGGCGATCCGGTCGAGGTCATCGTCTTCAGTGCGTCGAGCCCGTGTGTCTTTTCGGGCTTGAGTCCGGCCTTGTTGAGGGCGTCGATGAACTTGGCCGAGGCGCCGAACAGAGTCATCCTTTCGTAATCGGCATAGTCGAACAGGACGTTGCCGGTCGGATAGAACGGCGAACCGTCGTAGAGCAGCAATGTCGCTTGTGACGCCAGCGCGGATACGAGCCAATTCCACATCATCCAGCCGCACGTGGTGAAGTAGAACACCCGGTCGCCCGGCTTGATGTCGCAATGGAGCATGTGCTCTTTCAAGTGCTGAAGGAGGGTGCCGCCGGCGCCATGAACGATGCATTTGGGCACGCCGGTGGTCCCCGACGAATAGAGAATGTAGACGGGGTGGTTGAAGGGGAGGCGCTCGAAAACGATCTCGCCCGGCGCGTAATCATCGATGAGATCCGTCCATAGAACGGCATGGGGGATCGGGTCGAGCGGCGGCGCTTCGCGAGTATAGGGAACGATAACCGTCTGCTCCACCGACGGCAGCTGCAGGACGATTTCTTCGAGTTTTTCGAGGCAGTCGATCGACTTGCCGTTGTAAAAGTAGCCGTCGGCGGCGAACAGCATCTTCGGTTCGATCTGGCCGAACCGGTCGAGGACCCCTTCGACCCCGAAATCGGGTGAACAGGACGACCACACCGCGCCAATGCTGGTCGCCGCGAGCATGGTGATCACCGTTTCCGGCATATTCGGCATCATTCCGGCGATCCGGTCGCCGGAGGTCACCCCGACCTCGCGCATCGCCTGGGCGAGCCGCGATACCTCGGCATACAGTTCGGCGTAACTCATCCGCCGGCGCACACGGTCCTCGCCGCGAAAAACGATGGCATCGCCGTCGTCCCGGCGCCGCAGCAAGTTCTCGGCGAAGTTCAGGCGCGCACCGGGGAACCAGCGGGCGCCCGGCATTCGGTTGCCATGCTCCAGCACCGCGTCGCCCCAGGTTTCGGCAATGACCCCAGCGAAGTCCTTGAGGCTTTGCCAGAACTTCTCTTTCTCGTCGATGGAGAACCGGTAAAGGGTGTCGAAGTCGGCGATGGTCACGTTCCAGTCGCTCTCCACCTCCTCCATGAACTGGGTAATGTTGGTCTGCAGGACGCGCGCCTCGCTCGGTCGCCACAGGGGTTCGGCCACGGTGTCGCTCCCGGTGTTTCCCTTTTCGTCGGATCCGGCGCAGTATGCGGTGACCGTGCGGCCCGTGCAACCCGGACCCGCGCCGAACGCGTAGGCACTCGCCAACCTCCCAAACCCATCATTGCGGCAATGACCGATCCCCCAACCACCGTCGCTCCCGTTGCCCGCCTTTCCGCACCTCTCCGCGGCGCTCTCTATATGATCGGGGCCGGCGCCAATTTCGCGATCATGATCGTCATCGTTCGTCATGTTTCGGCAGAGCAACATCCCTTCGAAATCGCGTTTTTCCGCAATATGTTCGGATTGGCGTTCATGCTCCCTTGGATCGTGCGCACCGGATGGGAAGGCCTGCGAACCAAGCGGTTTCGGCTGCATCTGTTTCGAGCGCTGATCGGGCTCTCGGCTATGTTGTGCTTCTTTTCCGCCATCAGCCTGATTCCGGTAGCCGAGGTCACGGCTCTGACCTTCACCGCGCCGCTGTTCGCCACGATCGGGGCGGCTCTGGTTCTCGGCGAGAAAGTGCGTCTGCGGCGTTGGACGGCGACGGCGATCGGGTTTGTCGGTACCGTCGTCATCCTCCGTCCGGGATTGGCGACGTTGACGCCGGCGGCGCTGACGGCGTTGGCGTCGGCGGCGTTCATGGCGGTGGCGATCCTGACGGTGAAGGCCCTGTCACGGACCGAGGACCCGAACGCGATCGTCCTCTACATGGGTCTGCTGTTGACCCCGCTTTCCCTTGTCGGTGCGCTGTTCGTTTGGACCACGCCGGCGCCGGAGACTTGGCCGTGGCTGGTGGTGATGGGCCTGACGGCAACCCTCGGCCAGTTGCTGATGACCCGGGCGTTCGCCACCGCCGAGGCGTCTGCAGTGTTGCCGTTCGACTTCGCGCGGCTGATTTTCGTCGCGATTTTCGGCTTCCTGCTGTTCGGTGAGCGCCCGGACCTGTGGACCTGGATTGGCGCGGCGGTGATCTTCGCGGCAACCGTCTACATCGCCCACCGGGAAGCCCGGCTGGGCAAGGGGGCCCCGCCACCCGCGCCGTAACGATCGGTCACGCTCAGCCCTCGGGCGGCTTGCCGTCGATGAATTCTCGGGCTCGGGCCAAGTGCGCCTCACAGATGTAGGGCGCGAGGGTTTGCACCACCGCCAACAGCACGGCGGCGGCGTCGGTATAGCCCAGCCCGGCGATGAAATCCGGGATTATGTCGGCGGGCATCACGAAATAGGCCAGCGCCGCGAACAGCACCGCCTTGGCATGGGTGGGCGTCGCCGGGTCGACGGCGGCATAGTACACGGCCAGCGCCCGATCGATGAACGGAACCCGACCGAGGGTCTTGCGGACCTTTTCCCAGAAGCGGTTCCTGACCAACCTCTCCTGTCCGGGCGCCGGGATCAGGGCGCGCGATAGATCCATGGTCTTCATGGCGCTCATGGTGCCAACAAATACCCCCCCGGATCAAGCGGAACCTTCGATGTTCGAGCGTGGAATTCGGAACCGCAGATTGACCTTCTCCGCCGTGACGATCGGCCCGGTTGCCTTGACAAACAAGGCGCACGCGGCTAAACGGGCGCCTTGCGATCAGGGGCCGAATGAGGATCGCTTACTCTTAATTGATTTTCAGGAACGTGTGGCTCCTCGTGCCCGGGAGGTGACTCTCTTCGGGTGCGCAGACGTTGCGAAAGACATTGTTGTGGAAGAACACCTAGGTGGAGGGAAACATGGCACGCGTGGCATTGGTTACCGGCGGAACTCGCGGCATTGGAGCGGAAATCGCCAAGCGACTGAAGGCGGACGGCAACATCGTCGTCGTCTGTGACGTCGTCGACGAGCAACTCGAGAGTTTCACCAAGAAAACCGGCATCGCCGGCTACAATATCAATATCGCCGATATCGACTCGGTCAAGGCCGGGGTGGCGAAGATCGAAGCCGATGTCGGTCCCATCGACATCCTGGTCAACAACGCCGGCATCACCCGCGACGGCTTCATGGTCAAGATGACCCGGGAGAAGAACTGGGACCCGATCATCGCCGTCAATCTCGGTGGCGTGTTCAACATGTGCAACGTCATTCTTCCCGGGATGAACGAGCGCAAGTGGGGCCGTATCGTCAATATCAGCTCGATGAACGGTCAGCGCGGCCAAGCCGGCCAGAGCAACTACTCGGCCACCAAGGCCGGCGTCATCGGCTTCAGCCGTTCAGTCGCTCTCGAGGCCGCCCGCGGCGGCGTCACCGTCAACTGCATCTGCCCCGGTTTCATCCTCACGGAGATGACTGCGGCGATGAAGCCCGAAGTGCTCGAGTCCTTTGTCAAGATGATCCCATTGGGCCGGATCGGTCAACCGGCCGATATCGCCAACGG
>JAUXFS010000281.1 GCA_030622775.1 Rhodospirillales bacterium
CCCAATTCGGCGTGGGACTGCAGACGCGCCGCCAGGTTCACCTCGTTGCCGATGATGGTGTAGTCCATGCGGTCCTCGCTGCCGAAGTTGCCGACGGTGCAGTAGCCGGTGTTGACGCCGATGCGGAGTTGGAACGGGTGCTCCAGTCCGCGGCCGCGCCAGTCGCTCTGCAGCTCGCGCATTCTGCGCTGCATGGCGATCGCCATCGTCACGCAGGCGACCGCATCCTCCTTGACGCCCCGGGTCTCGGGATCGCCGAAAAACAGCATCATCGCGTCGCCGATGTATTTGTCGATGGTCGCACCATACTCCAGGGCGATCTTCGACATCTCGGTCAGGTAGTGGTTGAGCAGGCTCGTCAGTTCCTCCGATTCGAGAACATCCGCCGTCTCGGTGAACCCGGCGATATCGGAAAAAAAGACCGTCAGCTTCTTGCGCCGTGAAGCGATCTCGACGCTTTGCTCGCCGGTGAAAATCGACGCGTAGACCTGGGGTGCGAGATACTTGGACAGTTTGACAGACAAATTTTCGAGCATCCGGTTTTTCTCGCTGAGCGCTTCCTCGGCCTGCTTGTGCGCGGTGATGTCGAAGTAGGTGAGCATGCGGCCACCGTCGGGAAGGCTCTTGCACTGATACTCGAACACCCTGCCGTCTGAAAGATGGAGATCGACCGGCGGGACGTCTCCCTTCCTGACCGCATCGACGCGCTGGCGAACATATTCGTCGAACTCCTCGTCGGGGATGTTGTAGAGACCCTGCTCATGGACGCTCTCCATCAGCTCGCGCATGGTCGGGCGTCGCGCCAGCAACTCTTTCGGGAACAAGGCGAGCTTCTCGCCGAAGGCGCGATTGATGATCCGAGCCCTGAGGTCCGGCCCCATGAACAGCACCCCGTATTCGATGGTGTCCATCACCGCGTTGAACTCGCCGAGCACCGCGTCCTTCTCTTCGATGGCCAGGCGCAGTGTCTCCTCCTGCCGTTTCAGCGCGGTGACGTCGGTGAACACGGCGACCCTTCCTCCGTCGCTGGTGCTCCGCTCGCTGATCTGAATCCACCGGCCATCGCTCTGGAGTTGCAGGAACGGTGGCCCGATCTCCCGGTGACGGGCGAGCCTCCCCTCGATCCAAGTCTCCTCACGGCCGACGGCGTCGGGGAAGAGACCGCGCTCGACGCCCGTCCTGATGATCCGCTCGAAGGAAGCCCCCGGCACCACGATGTCGGCGAGCCCGGGATAGTGGGCCTCGTAGCGGCTGTTGCACAGAACCAGCCGATCGTCCGCGTCGAACAGGGAGACGCCGGCCGAGACGGATTCGATGGTGGCGCTCAATTGTGCCCGCGCGGCGTCGAGCGCCCGCTCCATCTCCTTCTGCTCGGTGACGTCGCCGGTCGAGCCCGCCATCCGGTAAGCACGACCGTCCTCGTTTCTGAGGGCGAAGCCGTGCTGTCTCGCCCACCGCCAGGTTCCGTCCTTGGCGCGATAGCGGTAGTCCTGTTCGAACCGTTCGGTCTCGCCCTTCAGATGCGCTTTGATCGCCGCGTTGAACTTGGGGAGGTCTTCGGGGTGAATGCGGCGCGACCAGTCTTCGGCGGTGCTCAGATCGTCGGGCGACAGGCCGAGCATCGCCTTCACCCTCGGCGAGTAGTAAACTTCGTCGGTCTCGATGTTCCAGTCGTAGACCCCCTCGGTCACCGCCTGATCCGCGAGGGCGTAGCGCTCCTCGCTCTCCTTGAGCGCCTGCTCGGCTCTCCTGCGTTCGGTGATGTCGGTGTAGGTGGTGAGGAAGCCGCCGCCCGGCACCGGCCAGCCGCGGATCTCGATCACCGTGCCGTCGGGCCGGGTGCGCTCCAGTTGGTGCGGCTCGAAGCGCTTGACGAGTTCGACACGCGTTCGCACCTGCTCCTCGACGTCGCCCGGGCCGTAGTCGCCACGCTCTGCGTTGAAGCGGATGAACTTCTCGAAGTTGTCACCGGGTTCGAAGGTGTCGGGCGGGAAGCCCAGGATATCGAGAAACCTCCGATTGAACACGACGACGTTGAGGTCGGCGTCGAACATGCTGACACCCTGGTCCATGTTCTCCAGGGTCATCTCGAGGATGGTGGCTTTCCGAACCGGTTCGTCCCGCTCGTTCTCGGAGGGCAAAGACATTGGAAACCTCCCCATATCCAGGCGGCCCAATCATCTTGCTTTTCTTCGAGAGTTCGCTGAGCAGTACCGAGGTACTGCCGGACCGCCGTTGACCTGTCGGACAAGTGTAACGCGAAACCGGGCGAAGGCTCCAGGACTCTCGGCGGTCAGGGCCGCGGACGAAACCGGATCATTCGCTTCCAGGTTCCCGAAATCGCGAACGTGTTGAGCAGCGCGACGAGGTCTCCCGGCAGTGCGCTGCTCAGCATCGCGTCGATGGCCTCGTTCTCGTCCAGCCCGACCTCGATATTCTCGTCGGCGACGCCGTTGGCCATCAACGCGTCCCTGAGGATGGTCGGCACCTCGTCGATCCGGCGCCCGCGTAAATAGTCCTTCGTCGAATAGCAGGAGAATAGGTCGAAGTGGGGAGCGACGATGCGCGCCACCTCACGCAGGTGATCGTCGGTGCGATCGCCAGGCATGGTAAAAGCGCAGAGCCGCCGTCCTTCGACCTGCAGCCCCTTGAGGACATCGCAGATCGCCCGGAAGCCGGCCTCGTTGTGGGCGTGGTCGAAAAATACCCGGAACGGATGTCCGTCGTAGAAATTGAACCGGCCGGGGTTCATCTCGAAGGTGGAGTGAAATTCCCGGAGGGCCTGGCGGATGGTATCGATCCCGATACCCATGGCGAGAGCCAGCGCCGCGGCGAACATGGCGTTTTCCAGGTTGTGCGCGGCCAGACCGCCGAGGGTTGCCGGCAAGTCGGCGACGGCGAAGAGGCGCACCCCCGGAGCGTCGTTGTGGACATAAACGACATCCTCGCCGCCATCGCGGGCGAGGACGACCGCCGCGCCGCCGCCGGCGATGTGATCCGCGACCTCGGGATCGCCGGCGCGCCGGCTGACCAGCCAGATGCGCGACGCCCGCACGTGTTCCCGCATGGCCAGACAGCGCGGGTCGTCGGCGTTGAGCACGGCGGCGTCACGGGCGACCTCGACGACCAGGCGTTTGGTTCGCGCCATCTGATCGAGGGTGTTGATGCCGTACTGGCCGAGGTGGTCGTTGGAGATGTTGAGGGCGGCGGCGACATTGCAGCACTCGAAGCCCAGTCCGAAACGGGCGAGGGCGCCACGCGCGGTTTCCAGCACCGCCGCTTCCACCCGTCGGTCCTGGAGCAGTTGTCGCGCCGGACCGGCGCCGGCCGCGTCCACATTGTTCAGGCGGTGGTCGTCGACGTAGGTTCCGGTGGAGGTGGCGAAGCCGACGACGAGCCCGGATCGGCGCAGGATGCGCGCCAGCATGCGGCACGTGGTCGTCTTTCCGTTGGTTCCTGTGACCGCCGCGATGGGGATGCGCGCCGGCGTGCCCGGCGGGAACAAGTGATCGAGGAGGGGACCGGCGACGTTCCGCGCCGCGCCGCGCGCCGGCGCATGGTGCATGCGGAGATCCGGCCGGCTGTTGACCGCGCGGACGGCGCCGCCGACCTCGCTGTAGGACCGGCCGATGTCCGGGCTCACGTAATCCGCGCCGGCGACGTCGAGGCCGACGGCGTCGGCGGCGAGGACTGCCGCGTCGCGCACGTCCGGATGGACGTCGTCGGTGACGTCGATGGCGATGCCGCCGCGCGCGAGATCGCCGGAGCGGCGCAACACGACCTTTTCTCCCGCCGCCGGAACGGTCTCGGCCGTGTAACCGTGTTGGTCGAGAAGCGCCCGCGCCTCGGCGTTGATGGCGAGCCGCGGCGTCGCGCCGCCTTCGCCGCGGCCGCCCTCGCCCCCGCGACGCGAACCGTCATTGAAGGCGTCGACCAGTCGGGCGACGGTGTGGACGCCATCGCCGATCACCGATGCCGGCTCGCATCGGACGGCGGCGACCATCCTGCCGCCGATCACTAGCAACCGGTGGGCGCTACCCGCGACGCGCGTCTCGACGATCACGGGACGATGGGCGCGGCGGATCTCGTCGAACGCGGCGGTCAATTATTCGGCGCTTGCGGC
>JAUXFS010000181.1 GCA_030622775.1 Rhodospirillales bacterium
CGTTGCCGATGATCGCCCGGTTGTTGCCGTTCCACCGCTCGATCAGGTTGGTGGCTTCGAAATTGTCGAGAATCACGTCCGTGGAAACGATGTTCACCACCGTGTCGAAGCCGGCGCCTCCGCGCAGATCGTCGAACTCGTCCTGATCGGCGGTGACGAACAGAATGTCGTCCCCCGAACCGCCGATCAGCGTGTCCCTTCCAGATCCGCCGAAGAGTGAATCCTTACCGCTGCCGCCCTCGAGCCGGTCGTCGCCGTCACCGCCATCGAGCGAGTCGCGTCCCGCGCCGCCGAGCAGGGTATCGTCGCCCTCCGCGCCGCGGAGCAGGTCCCGGTCGTCGCCGCCGTCGAGGGTGTCGTTGCCGCCACCGCCGTCGATCGTGTCCTTGTTGTCCAGCCCGAGAATGCTGTCGTCGGCGCCCGTCGGCGGACCGCCGGTCACCCCGCCCGAGACCGTTCCCGGGATGATCAGATCGTCTTTGTTGGTACCCGTGATCAAGGCCATCGCCTAGCGCTCCTCTCCTAATCTTTCCATAAATTACGCCCGCGTTCGCGTGTTGATTTTCGCACTGCGACCGCCCCCGCCGCCGCCATCGGCCGCAACCGCATCCCAAGTCCGATGGAACAGGCCATGCCCGCCGTCCAACCCGTGGTGAACGCCTCGTCGACCGTGCCATCGCCCCGAACGCGCCGCCGAGGCCGAAGACGCCGCCCGCGTCACGTCGGGGTGCCTGTCCCGGATCCTTCCGCTGTGTCCTCCTCGTTACGTCGAACTTAAAATTATCTTAAAAGTAGTATTAATGTTGAACTTTACACTTTTTCGGGCTTGCCGTCGAGTCGGGACTTGGCGAAAAACGATCCGGCCAAACCGGCGGCCCAATCGCGAACACTGGCCACGGCCGCAAGCGGGACAATCGCCGGCCGGCCCGAACGCCGTTGCGGAAATGTCCACCGCCGCGGAGAGCCCGACTTCACCCCATCGCTTTGGCTGAAATATGGCGTGCCGCAGGTCCCTCCCTTCGTTTCCGCTCTCCGCGACGCCGCCCCGCGGCCGGCGGGCCGGCGTGGTGGGTTCTACCTTGGCATCGCCCCACTATTGTCGGCGAGGATCCTGAGAATGACCAGTTTTTCATCGATCACCGCGATCATCGCATCCCTTTCCGCCGGATCCAAGGTGGTGTCGTTGGCGATGTTGGTTCTCTGCTCGAACAGCACCAACTGGCGAACCGGATAGAGCTGGACATTCGAGGAATCGTAGAACGGCGCCCAGCCGGAGCTCAGCTTGGCCAGCTTCGCCTGCTCCGCCTGTATCGCCTCGAGGCTCGGCCCGGTGCGGCCGTAATTGAGGATGAAGCCCTTGATCTCGGCCCGGGCCTCCCGATCGAGTTCGGCGCGCCAGACGAGCGGATCGCTCGGGATCAACGGCGAGCGCCAGATCACCTTGAGGTTGTCGAACACCGCCGGCTGATCCTTCTGCAGGCGGCCGAGCGACTCGGTGTTGCCGGTGGCGAAATCCACTTCGTTGTTGGCCACCATCTTTGCGTTGGCTTGATGGTTGGCGGTGCTCACCGACTGGAAGCACAGGGCGGGGTCGATCTGAAGCTTGGCGAACACGTAGTAGGCCGGCACCAGGTAGCCCGAGGTGGAATCGGGATCGCCATTGCCGAAGCGCAACATCCGATCGCACTTGAAGATGTCCTGGAGAGAGTTGAGGCCGGCGTTGCCCTTGTTGGCGATCAGCACGGACCAGTAGCCGGGATTGCCGGAAGCATCGACGGTCTGCGCGAACACCTCGCCGCCGGCGGTATCGACCGCCTCCACCGCCGCGCTGTTGCCCATCCACGCCAAGTCGACCTCGCCGCCGCGCATGGCGTCGACAATGCCGGCGTAGTCGGCGGCGACGAAGGACTTCACCTGCACCCCGAGCGCCTTGCCCATGTCTTCGAGAAACGGCTGGAACCGCGCCGTCAGCGTCCCCGCGGACTCGGTCGAGATGATGCCGAAGGTCAGCGGATTGGGGGTGTCCGCGCTGACGGCGGGGACGACGCCGACGGCGGCGGCGACGGCTAACGCGGTCGTGGCGATCAGCTTGCGCAACATACTCTGCATACTCCTCGGATATGGTCTCTATGGGATCGTGTTGTCGATCTTTTATCCGCAATCGCGCGGAATCCAAAATACCGAAATCCGCCGCGCGCCGAAGACGGGCGGTCGCGACGACGCGTCTCCGCCGCCGGGGGCCTCGCCGCCGCGACCGGCACCGCTCTTTGATCGACGCCAAAATCCTTGGAAAGCCCCGCCTTTTCGCGGAACGTCTTGGTAAAGTCCATACTCCCTCACCATCTTCCGATGGCGGGCCCAAGTCGTCGCCGCGACGGCGATTGCCGCGAGCGTTTTTTGTTTACGCCCCATTTGGGGGTGTTACAATAGCTTGCCGATTATGGTTGAATACCATTCGGATGAACGGCTCTGTCGACGTGAGCAACGACAAGAACCGGCACGAACCCGGATCTGATTAAACCGCGGACGTGGTGCGAAGGAACGAACCATGGTTTATGAGAGGGTACAGGGGCGATCTCGGAGACGTCCGTCCACGCTCGAGCCGACAAACGATGGCTGGGATTGTTGCTGTGCGCGGTATCGGCGGTGCTGACGGTCGCGCTCGGGGGGATCCTCGCCACCTCCGTCCTGACCAACGGCGACTCCAACATGGCGGCCGACGACATCCCGGCGTTGGAGAGGTTCCAGCCGGCGGCCGGTCCCGGCGGTCGGAACTGAACGCCCTTCAACAGGCCGCAACACGATCGGGGGTTCATCAAGCCCGATCCATGATCCTTTCGGAATCGCCAATGGGATACCGGTAAACGCGCGTCCGCCCCCGGCGGGTGGCGCTTTTCGTTAGGGCCTGTTGACAATTAGGATAGCGCCTTGGCAAGTCCGGTTCGTTGTGTATGATACGCTGCCAATCCGGACCCGGAGGCGGCATGAACATCCTTGAGGCACTGGCTTTCGACGACGTGTTGCTGGTGCCCGCCGCGTCGGCGGTCCTGCCCACCGACGTCGACACTCGCACCCGCATCACCCGCACCGTCACGCTCAAGATCCCGCTGGTGTCCGCCGCCATGGATACGGTTACCGAGAGCGCCCTGGCGATCGCCATGGCCACCGCCGGCGGAATCGGCGTCGTTCACAAGAACGTGGAGCCCGAGGCCCAGGCCGCCGAGGTCCGCCGGGTCAAGAAGTTCGAGTCCGGCATGGTCGTCGACCCGATGACCATCGAGCCCCAGGCAACCCTCGCCGACGCCCTGGCGCTGATGAGTGCCCACAGCTTCTCCGGGCTGCCGGTGGTCGAGCGCGGCAACGGCCGGCTGCTCGGCATCCTCACCAACCGCGACGTCCGCTTCGCCGACAATCCCCGCCAGCCGGTCAGCGAACTGATGACCCGCAACACCGCGGACCATCCGCTGGTCACCGTGCTCGACGGCGTCGATCGCGAGGAAGCCAAGCGGTTGCTGCACAAGTACCGGATCGAGAAACTGCTGGTGGTCGACGACGCCTACCGCTGTGTCGGCCTGATCACCGTCAGGGACATCGAGAAGGCCGAGCGGTTCCCCAACGCCTGCAAGGACGAGCAGGGGCGGCTCCGGGTCGCCGCCGCCACCGGGGTCGGCGAATTGGGGCTGGTTCGTGCGCAGGCGCTGATCGACGCCGAGGTCGACGTGATCGTCGTCGATACCGCCCACGGCCACTCCCAGGGTGTCCTCAAGACGGTGGAGCGGATCAAGGCGCTCAGCAACTACACCCAGGTGATCGCCGGCAACATCGCCACCCCCGACGGCGCCCGGGCGCTGATCGACGCCGGCGCCGACGCGGTCAAGGTCGGCATCGGACCGGGCTCGATCTGCACCACCCGGATGGTCGCCGGCGTCGGGATGCCGCAGTTCTCGGCGATCCGCGAGGTCGCCGAGGTCTGTCGCGAGCGGGACGTGCCGCTGCTCGCCGACGGCGGCATCCGCTATTCGGGCGACCTCGCCAAGGCGATTGCCGCCGGCGCCGACTGCGTGATGCTCGGCTCGCTGTTCGCCGGCACCGACGAGAGCCCGGGCGACGTGTTCCTCTACCAGGGCCGCTCCTACAAGGGCTACCGGGGGATGGGCTCGATCGGCGCGATGGCCGTCGGTTCCGCCGACCGCTACTTCCAGGAGGAGGTGGCGAGCCCGCTGAAGCTGGTCCCGGAAGGGGTCGAGGGGCGCGTCCCCTACAAGGGGCCGGTGGCCAACGTCGTCCACCAACTGGTCGGCGGCCTCAGCGCGGCGATGGGCTATACCGGCAACCGCACCATCGCCGAGATGCAGCGCAACTGCACCTTCCGGCGCACCACCCTCTCCGGCCTGCGCGAAAGCCACGTCCACGACGTGACCATCACCCGCGAGGCCCCCAACTACCGGGCGGGCGAATGATGCGCGGCCGGGAGATCGACCGATGAGCGCGACCGCCGACGACGGCCGCTTCGCCGAAGCCGCCTACATCGACCCCACCGCCCGCATCTACGGCGACGTCGCCCTCGGCGAGGGGGCGAGCGTGTGGCCGTGCGCGGTGATCCGCGCCGAGTCCCATGCGGTGAAGATCGGCCGCTTCACCAACATCCAGGACTTCGTGATGATCCACATCGGCTATACCCGGCCGACGATCATCGGCGAATACTGCTCGATCGCCCATCGCGTCACCCTGCACGGCTGCACCATCGGCGACAACTGCCTGATCGGCATCAACGCGACGGTGATGGACGGGGCCGAGATCGGCGACAACTGCATCGTCGCCGGCCACGCCTACGTCGCCGAGGGAACCGTGATCCCCGCCAACTCGGTGGTGATGGGCCAGCCGGCGGCGGTCAGGCGCTCGCGCAACAACTTCGTCGCCAACCGGGTCAACGCCATGCTCTACCACTGGAACGCGCTGGCCTACGCCCGCGGCGACCACCGCGCCTGGACCGGCCCCGAATACGAGGCCCACATGCGCG
The DNA here is from genome assembly GCA_030622775.1 of Rhodospirillales bacterium. Lineage (GTDB taxonomy): Bacteria > Pseudomonadota > Alphaproteobacteria > Rhodospirillales > Defluviicoccaceae > JAUXFS01. The sequence continues at coordinate 5,021 of JAUXFS010000181.1, forward strand.
ACGCCAAGCAACAAATCGAGGCCGTATTCGACGCCTTCTACAGCCACGACCCCCTCGACAGTCCCGCACCGCTGGTCTGAGACCCCGCCCGGCAATCTATCGTGTATTTTCAGAGCCTTGTGTTCGTGCCTTCGGCAAGTAAAGACGGCCAAGTCGGATCGTAGCCA
>JAUXFS010000390.1 GCA_030622775.1 Rhodospirillales bacterium
CTTCGTTCACGACGCCTCCTCGAGCGCGCACCACACCGGCGTGTGGTCGGAGGGCTGGTCCCAGCCGCGCGGGGTGCGGTCGATGCCGGCGGCTCGCAGCCGGTCGGCGGCCTGCGGCGAGAGCAGCAGATGGTCGATGCGGAGGCCCTTGTCCTGAGGCCACGCGCCGCTGCGGTAATCCCACCAGGTGTAGCGGCCCCGCTCCTCGGAAAACGCCCGGATGGCGTCGGTCAGGCCGAGGAAAACGATCTTGCGCAAGGCCGCCCGGGATTGGGGCCGGCACAAGGCGTCGTCGCGCCAGCGCGCCGGGTCGTAGACGTCGTCGTCGTCGGGGGCGACGTTGTAGTCGCCGCCGAGCACCACCGCGTCCTCCGAGGCCAGCAACTCCCGCACGTGCCGGTGCAGGCGTTCCATCCAGGCGAGTTTGTAGGCGAACTTGTCGGTGTCGACCGGGTTTCCGTTGGGAAGATAGATCGAGGCGACGCGGACGTCGCCGGTGAACGCCTCGATGTAGCGGGCCTGCGCGTCGTCCGGATCGCCGGGGAGCGCTCTCTCCAGCACGTCGATCGGCCGCTTCGAAAGCACGGCGACGCCGTTGTAGGTCTTCTGTCCGGCGGCGGCGCAGTTGTAGCCGAGATCCTCGATGTCGGCGGCCGGAAACGCGTCGTCGACAACCTTGGTCTCCTGGAGCAGCACCACGTCGGGGGCGGCGTCGGCGAGCCAGGCGAGCAGGTTCGGCAGCCGCGCCTTGATCGAATTGACGTTCCAGGTGGCGATCTTGATCAAGGCTTACCTCTCACGCAAAAGGCCCGCCGCCGGCGAGCCTGTTCGGACGTCATCTCGGAGCCGTCGGTCAGATCGAAAACGACGAGCCGCAACCGCATGTGGACGACGCGTTGGGGTTTTTGATCGCGAAGTACGAGCCGATCAGGTCCTCGACGAAATCGACCTGCGAGCCCTTCAGCAAATCGAGGGAGACCTCGTCGATGATCACGGCGACGCCGTCGCGCTCGAACCGGCGGTCGTCGTCGTTCCGCTGGTCGTCGAGGCTGAAGCCGTACTGAAAGCCCGAGCAACCGCCGCCGGAGACGGTGATCCGCAGCATCGAACCGTCGCTCTGCTCCTGCTCCACCAGCGCGGCGATTCGCCTGACGGCGCTGTCGGAGATGCGAATGGCCTGTTCCTCGTGCAGAGTGGCTTCGTCTGGCATGACCTTACTCTCACCTTTTCGCGACGGCCCGGAACCGTCCAAGCCCTTCATTTATGTAGCCGTTGGCGGCCGATTGTCAATTCCGCCGTCGGCATGCCCGAAGCCATGGGCAATGCCCCATTGCCGCAACCTGCGACGGTTTGTACCTTGCCAGCCATGAACGGTACCGACAGCTTGGCCTCCTGGGCCTGCAACCCCGCCGAGAGCCGCGGCCGGCTCTATCCGGAGCCCGAAAGCGCGAGCCGGACCTGCTTCCAGCGCGATCGGGACCGGATCATCCATTCGTCCGCGTTCCGCCGGCTCGAGTACAAGACCCAGGTGTTCGTCAACCACGAGGGCGATTTTTTCCGCACCCGGCTGACCCACAGCCTCGAGGTGTCGCAGATCGCCCGCTCGATCTGCCGGTCGCTGCGGCTCAACGAGGATCTCGGCGAGGCGCTGGCGCTCGCCCACGATCTCGGGCACCCGCCGTTCGGCCATGCCGGCGAGGATGCGCTGCGCGAGATGATGGAGCCGTTCGGCGGCTTCGATCACAATGCCCAGAGCCTGCGGGTGATTACCCGGCTGGAGCAGCATTACGCCGATTTCGATGGGCTCAACCTCACCTGGGAGACGCTGGAGGGGTTGATCAAGCACAATGGGCCGCTCACCGGTCCGCTCACCGGTTCGGCCAGCGACCGGCCGATGCCGCGGGCGATCGCCGAGTACGTCGAGGGCCACGACCTGGAGCCTTCGACCCACGCCGGCGCCGAGGCCCAGGTGGCGGCGCTCTCCGATGACATCGCCTACAACAACCATGACGTCGACGACGGTTTGCGCGCCGGCCTGTTTACCGTCGACGACCTGAGCGACGTTCCCCTGGTCGGCCCGGTGTTTCGAGAGGTGAAGGAGGCCTATCCCAAGCTGGAGACCTCGCGGCGGGTCCACGAGGCGGTGCGCCGGCTGATCGGCCACATGGTCCACGATCTGATCGGCGAAACCCGGCGGCGGATCGAGGACCTTGCGCCGAGCCGCGCCGACGACGTTCGCCGCTGCGGCCGACCGGTGGTTGCGTTCTCGGAGGAAATGCAGAAAAACGACCGCGCCCTCAAGGAATTCCTGTTCGAGAACATGTACCGTCACTACAAGCTCAACCGCATGAGCAGCAAGGCGCGGAGGGTCGTCGGGGACCTGTTCCGGTTGCTCGTCGCCGAGCCGGGCTGCCTGCCGACCGAATGGCGGCGAATAGCCGGCGCTCCCGGATCGGTGGAGACCGCCCGGGTCGTCACCGACTACATCGCCGGGATGACCGACCGTTACGCGCTGGACGAACACCGCCAGTTGTTCGATGTGCAGTCGAGGAGCTCATGAATCTGTTTCGCCATTTCCGCGGCCTGGTGCTGGGCGAGGTTGACGGCCTGATCGCCGAGGGACGCCTGGCGTCCGGCCTCGACACCAACAGAATCGCGGTGGAGCCGCCGCGGGATGCGAGCCACGGCGACGTGACCACCAACGCCGCCATGGTGCTGGCCAAGCCCGCCGGAATGAAGCCGCGGGATCTGGCGGCGTTACTGGCCGGGCGCCTGGAAAGCCTCGACGCGGTGGCCGGGGTCGAGGTCGCCGGTCCGGGGTTCATCAACCTTCGACTGCACCCGGCGTTCTGGCATGCCCGGCTCGGCGAGATCCTCGCCGCGCGGACGGCGTATGGCGATTCCGCCCTCGGAGCCGGCGAGACGGTCAACGTCGAGTATGTCTCGGCCAATCCCACCGGTCCGCTGCACGTGGGTCACGGGCGCGGCGCGGTGGTCGGTGACGCACTGGCGTCGCTGTTGGAGAAGGCGGGGTTCGAGGTGACCCGCGAATACTACGTCAACGACGCCGGCGCCCAGGTCGACAAGCTCGCCGACGCCGCCTACTGGCGCTACCTGCGGGCGCTCGGCGATCGCGTCCCCGAGGAAACCGTCCGGGCGTTCGTCGACGCCACGCCTCTCGAGTACCGGGGCGACTATCTCGTTCCCGTCGGCGAGGCGTTGGCCGGCGAGCACGGCATCGGTCTGGTCGAGCTTCCGGCCGAGGAGCGGCGCGCGCTGGTTCGGACGTTCGCCGTCGACGCGATGATGAAGCTGATCCGCGACGACCTCGCCGCCGTGGGCATCACCTTC
>JAUXFS010000297.1 GCA_030622775.1 Rhodospirillales bacterium
GATGCGCCGGCACAAGCTTTCGGCCAACGGGTCCTCCGCGGCGATGACGTCCCTTTTCACGATTTTGGCCGCGGCTTCGGCGAGGAGCACCCTCACCCGGGTCAGCGGATCGCGTTCATGCGGCGTGCCGTTCATCGAGCCACCCCTCGCCAGCACCGCCTCGGCCAGGGCATCGACGCCAGTGTTGTCCGTCGCCGTCGTCGCCAGCACCGGGACCTTTCGACTTTCCGGCTTGCGCAGTTTCAACATGCCTTCCAGCAGTCGCTTGGTGTGGTCGGCCAGAGGTTGATCGGCCTTGTTCACCACCAGGATGTCGGCGATCTCGAGGATACCCGCCTTGATCGCCTGGACTTCGTCGCCGAGGCCGGGGGCGCAGACGACGATCTTGACATCCGCCACCTCGGCGATCTCCACTTCGGACTGGCCGGCGCCGACGGTCTCGACGATGACGACGGTCTTCCCGGCGGCGTCCATGACGTCAATGATCCTTGCCGCGGTCGGCGAAAGACCGCCCAGGTGGCCGCGCGAGGCGAGGGAGCGGACGAAGACGTCGGGGTCGTCGCCCCAGTCGGCCATGCGAATTCGGTCCCCGAGCACCGCCCCGCCCGTGAACGGACTCGAGGGATCGACGGCGATCACGCCGACGGTCTTGCCGCGCCGCCGCATCTCACCGATGAACCCGTTCACCAGCGTCGATTTACCGGCTCCGGGCGGTCCGGTGAACCCGACCACCAGCGCTCTTCCGAGGTGGGGCTGGATCTTGCGCAGGATGGCGCGGCCGGCCGGCGTCTCGTTTTCGACCGCGGTGATCGCCCGGGCGATCGCCAGGGGCTCGCCGCGCAGCACCCGTTCGGCGAGCGTTGGACGCTTGGCGCCTTTTGTGCGCGCTACGCTCACACCACCACCAGAGGCTGGCCGAATCCGAGTTCGCGGCGCAGGCAGCCGCAGATCTCGCCATGGGTCGCACCGCGAACGGCGGCGTCGACGACCTTTTCGAAGACGTTGTCGTCGGGGTTGTTGGCCGCGCGCGCCAGTGCATCGAGGCCGGCCTGCGTCTCGGCCTGGCGGCGATCCCGTTTGAACGCCTCGAGCTTGGCGATCTGCGCCTCGATGGCCGCCGGCTCGGGCCGTGGCAACGGTTCGTGGTCGAGATCCTCGCTGTCGACCCGATGGCTGTTGACGCCGATGATCTTCTCCTCGCCGCGTTCCACCTTCTCCTGAAACGCCAAGGCGGAATCGCCGATCATCGTTTGGACGAGGCCCTTTTCGACCGCCTGGTACATGCCGCCGGCGGCGTCGACCTTGGCGATGATGTCCTCGATCTTCTCCTCCATCCGATTGGTCAGCGTCTCCACGTAGAACGATCCGCCGAGGGGATCGATGACGTCGGTGAGATGCGCCTCGTCGCGAAGGATGTTCTGGGTCGCGATCGCGATCCGCGCCGCCTTTTCCGTCGGCGTGCTCAGCACCTCGTCGTAGGCGTCGCAGTGGAGCGACTGCAGGCCGCCGAAAATTCCCGCCATCGCCTGGATGGCGACACGGGCGACGTTGTTGAGGGGCTGCTGGCGGGTAAGATCGATGCCCGAGGTCTGGGCATGGAACTTGAGCCGCCAGGATCGGGGATCGCGGGCGCCGAAGCGTTCGCGAACGATCCGCTGCCATATCCGCCGACCGGCGCGGAATTTCGCGATCTCCTCGAAAAAACTGATCGTGGAGTCGAAGAAGAACGTGAAGCGGGGAAGGAACGAATCCGGATCCATTCCCTTGTCCTTGCAGTCGGAGGCGTACTGGATGGCCGAGCACAAGGTGAAGGCCATCGCCTCGGCCGGCGTGGCGCCGCCCTGCTGCATGTGCTGACCGACGACGGACATCGGATTCCAGCCCGGCAACTGCTCGTTCGCGAACGCGATATGGTCGACAAGAACCCGGCGGGATCCCGACAGCGACAGCCGGAAAAACATATGGTTGCAGACGAAGTGGGAGATATAGTCGCTCTGATTGGACGTTCCGGTGATCCGGCTCCACGGGATTCCCCGGCGCTTGGCCACGCCGAGGAGAAAGGCCAGGAGCGTAAACGGCAGCGGATCGTTGAGGGCGGTCGAGATGTTGCCGATGTCGATACCGGTCAGACACACGTCCATGTCGTCGATGGTGTTGAGCACAACGCCGCAGGTCCCGAGCAGAAGCGGGTCGATCTCATCGGCGTCGTAGCCGCGATACACCGAATTGCACGGAATGAGGCTGATCGCCGTCGTCCCCGCCGCCAGCAGCGCCTTGAGCCGTTGGTTGTATTCCTCGGGGACGCCGAGGCCGATGAGTTGACGCTGCGACCACGTGCGTTTGCGGTGCATGGTCGGGTAAATGCCCCGGGTCAGCGGCGGCTGCCCGGGAAAACCGAGGTCCTGGTCGTAGTCTTCCGCGTTCCAATCCCCGGGCGTGTAGAGGGGGTTGATCTCCATGCCGGAACGGTTGCGAACGGTGCGGTCGTTCCCGATCTGATCCGCGTAGTCCCGGCGCCACTCGGCGCTGGCCTGGTCGAATCCGGGAAGAGGCAACTGGATCGGCTTCCGGGTCATGACGGTTTCCTTCACTCGGGGGCCGCTGCGCGGGCTTCCGCGGCCGATCGCGTGATACACGAAACGATGAGCTCGCTCGGCGACCCGGGATGAAACACTTCGCTGACGCCCGCGGCCCGAAGCTCCCTCTCCTCGTTATCGGGAATGATGCCGCCGACCACGACCCGGATGTGCCCGAGCCCGGCGTCCCTGAGAGCCACCATCATCTTCGGCAACAGAAGATGGTCCGTGGCCAGCGAGCTGACGCCGATCACGTCCACGTCTTCCTCGAGGGCGAGCTTGACCACCGTCGGGATCCGCTGCCAAGGCGCGGTGTAGATGACTTCCATGCCCGCGTCCCGGAGAAAGGCGGCAACGATGCGGCTGCCGCGGTCGTGTCCGTCCAGGCCGATCTTGGTGATCAGTATCTTCGGCGGCGGCGATAGCGCCGACGTTCCCGTTGTCATGGTCAGGTCTCCCTCTTGCCCCCCTTGCGTTCCGCGCCCCGCCCCCCCCCCACCCCGGCGGCGAACTGCCGGGCAATCGCCTCGGGGGTATCGTCGCCGGCGTGATACCAGGTCTGCGTCCAGTTCATCGTCCCGATCAGCATCAGCCGGGCGTATTTGGCCCGGGCCGGCCCCGCCAGGTCGAGGTCGTCGACCAGATCCCTGAACAGCGCCTCGTAACCGTCTCGAAGCGCGGTCAAGCGGGACGTTGCGGCGGGCACGTCTCCAGGGTGAACGCGAACGACCACGAGGGCGTAGTCGTTTCGGTCGAGGACGCTCTCCAGATGGGCTTGGCACGCCGCCTCGAGGCGCTTCCACGGGGCGCGCCGTCGGTTTATCGCCTTTTCCACCGTGCGGACGATGCGGTCGACGCCTTCCTCGTAGACGGCGACGAGGAGGTCCTCCTTGGAGGGAAAATGATAGTAGATCGAGCCCGGAAGCATCCCCGCCGCCGCGGCAATGTCACGAACGGTGGCGCCCGCGAAGCCGTTGCGGCCGAACAGGCGGGCGGCGGCATCCAGCACGTTTTGGCGGCGGCTGTCGATACGCGGCGCTCGGCGGATGGCCTCGACGGGCATGACCTTCCCACACAAAGCAAACGATTGTTTGGTTTAATAGCAAGGACCGGATGGATTCGTCAATGCCGTTGTGCGGAACCCGGTTCAGCCCCACCCGGATGATGCCGCGGACGGCGATGGACGGCCACGGCGCCACCGCCCGGCGCCCGAAGGTCCGGGCGTTCCGGGAGTGGTTCAAGCAAGAGACCGCCGGCGCCCGCCGAGCGGCATCCGCGTCGGCCGACGTCAGCGACCGGCGAACCGGCGTCCGACACCCTTGGCTCAACAGGGGAATCGGGTGAAGGGATCATGGGGTGATGAGGCTTGCGAGGAAGTTGTCGTCCCAGGCGGCGACTTTTCGCCTGAGGCGCAGAGAGTCCTTGCCCGGGGCGTTGC
>JAUXFS010000101.1 GCA_030622775.1 Rhodospirillales bacterium
CCTGCCGACCCGTTCCGGGTGATCGAGTTGACCGCCGGCGTGGTAAAGAGCGATCCGGCCCGACTCGTAGACGAGGCGGCGTCGTTGTCGTTCACCGGCGGTCGCCGCGTCGTTCGGATCCGCGAAGCCACCGATGCCGTGGCCGAGGAATTCAAGGCGTTGCTCGCTACTGTAACCTGTGAGGCCCTGGTGGTGGTCGAGACGGGCCAATTGGCCCCGCGGTCGTCACTGCGCAAGCTGTTCGAGACCGCGGCGAACGCGGCCGTGGTCGCCTGCTATGTAGACAGCGACGCGGTGTTGTCGCAGGTCATCAGCGACACCCTGGCGAAACACGGTCTCGGCGCGACCCCCGAAGCCACCGCTTTCCTTGCCGCCAACCTCGGTTCGGACCGGGCGGTCACCCGGAGCGAATTGGAAAAGCTGGCCCTCTACATGGGCGGGCCGGGCACGGTGAGGATCGAGGACGCGGCGGCGGCGGTTGGCGACAGCGGGATCATGTCCATCGATTCGACGATCTATGCCGCCTGCGGCGGTGATCCGCGGGCTTTGGATCGTTCGCTGGCCAGGGCCTTCGCCGAGGGCGTCCAACCGGTGACCCTGCTCCGCGCCGCCGCCCGCCATCTGCAGCGCCTGCATCTCGCGCGATCGCTGGTCGACAAGGGCCGAAGCCCCGACCAAGCGATGATGGCGTTGAGACCGCCGGTTTTTCAGGGTCTGAAGGACGGTTTCCGGGACCAGACGCGCCGGTGGGACGGCGAGCGACTCGCCGTCGCGCTCGAGATCGTGACCGAAGCCGAACTCGATTGCAAAACGACCGGAACTCCGGTCGAAGCGGTCTGCGGTCGGGCATTGATGCGTCTCGCCCAGGCCGCCCGGTCCGCACGCGGCGGCCGCTGATCGACCGAAATACGGCGCGGTCTCAGCCTGACGGCTCGTTGCCGGGAAAGTAGCCGGAGATGATTGCCCCCGTTTCTTCGGAACTCCCAGGTTCCTCTTCTTCCGACAGCGGACTCTCCTGAGGAACCTGGAACTCACCCGAAACATCCGACAGGCCGCCGCGGGTGCCGTGGCTCAGGCGATTGAGGATGTCGTCCAGTTGGTCGAGAGAGCGGTAATGGAGAATCAAGGCGCCACCGTCGGTGCGCAGCTTGATCTCGACGGCAAGGCCCAAAAGGTTGCTCAGATCGCGCTCGAGGGCGAGGGTATCGATGTCCTTTTCCGCCGTTCTCGGGCGGCTTTTTCCACCGCCCCGTCCCGCCTTGACCAGCCTTTCCGTCTGGCGGACGTTGAGACCGCGCTTCACAATTTGGCGGGCAAGCGCACCCGCGTCTTCTGCGCCGAGCAGGGCGCGGGCGTGGCCGGCGCTCAACTCGGCGCTATCGAGCATTTTCTTCACCGGTTCCGGCAAACCCAGCAAACGCATCATATTGGCGACGTGGCTTCGGCTCTTGCTGACGCTTCGGGCAAGATTCTCCTGGGTGTGGGTGAATTCCTCCATCAGCCGACGGTATCCCTCGGCCTCTTCCAACGGCGACAGGTCCTGACGTTGAAGGTTCTCGACCAGGGCGATTTCCAGCGCCTCCCGGTCCGATAGATCCTTTACGACGACAGGAACTTCATGGAGTTGCGCCATCTGCGCCGCCCGCCAGCGGCGTTCGCCGGCGACAATCTCGAAGGCGTCGGGCTCATCCGCATGCCGACGCACCAGGATCGGCTGGAGAATTCCCTTTTCCGCCACCGACCGGGCGAGATCCGCGAGGTCTTGTTCGGCCATGAGGCGGCGCGGCTGATACGGGCTCGGACGGAGCAGTTCTACCGGCACCGCCTTGGGGGAGCGTACCCGATCGAGCTTCGCGTAGTCCTCACTGGCCTCGCCGAGCAGGGCCGAAAGACCCTTGCCGAGGCTCCTGCGCTTGATCTCGGCAACCATCAGGCGGCCGCAATCCGCTCGCGCCGCAACACCTCTCCCGCGAGGTGCAGATAGGCGCGCGAACCCGCGCAGTTGACGTCGTAGATGAGAACCGGGCGACCGTGGGAGGGTGCTTCCGACACCCGGACGTTGCGCGGGATGATCGTCTCGTAGACCGTTTCACCAAAATGAGCGCGCACGTCGCTGGCAACCATGTCTGACAACTTGTTGCGTCTATCGAACATTGTCAACACAATACCTTGTATATGAAGCACGGGATTGAAGGCTCGCCTGATCTGCTCCACGGTGTTGATCAGAGAGGTGATTCCCTCAAGGGCGAAGAACTCGCATTGCAGGGGCACCAGGACCGCCTGAGCGGCCACCAGCGCATTGACGGTCAACAGGCCGAGGGCCGGCGGGCAGTCGATCAGCACGTAATCGTATGCTTCCGCATCTCGTTTCAACGCTTCCTTCAGGTAGAACTGCCGGTTTTCCATCCCCGCCAGTTCGATCTCGGCCCCCGAAAGGTCGACGCCGGAAGGGACCACGCTCTGACCGGGGACAAGGGTTTCCTGAACGACATCGCCGAGGGCCGCTTCACCGATCAACAGGTGATAGCTGTTGCGTGTCCGCGCGGCGCGCTCGACACCAAGGCCGGTGCTGGCATTGCCTTGAGGATCGAGATCGAGGATCACGACCCGTTTTCCGACCGCGGCCAACGCGGTGCCCAGGTTGATCGTCGTGGTCGTCTTGCCGACGCCACCTTTCTGATTGGCGACGGCAATGATACGCGGCCCCCGCCGCGGAAGCTTCTTTTCGTCAATGGTCATGGCGAGGGGCGGTCATGGCGAGGAACGATATCCGACAATTTCAAAATCACTCCGGCTGGATCGGATCGGCTCAAGATCCGGTGAGTCCGCATCTTCCATTTTTTCTCGGACTCCGTCAATTCGGAGTCGACCGATCGTCCCTTTAAAAACAGGCAAGTTCCTGAAGGCGCCAAAAGCGGTGCCGCATAGTCCAGCAAGGTCAACAGGTTGGCGCATCCGCGCGCGGTAGCAACGTCTATGGCCAAAGACGGAAAATTCTCGATGCGTTGGTGATGGATCGTAGCATTTGTTTCGGTGATTCGCAGAACCTCGGACAGGAAGGCGCACTTGCGGGTGTTGCTTTCGACCAAATGGACCCGTGCGTCGCCCATGATCGCGAGGACAACGCCGGGAAAGCCCGCGCCGGTCCCCAAATCGACTACGGTTGGCGCTCCGGCCGGGAGCAAGGGGACAAGCTGCGCCGAATCGAGGATATGCCGCCGCCACGGATCCTCCATGGAACCGGGGCCTACGAGATTGATTCGCCGTTGCCACTTCTCCAGCAGCGTCAAATACGCGGCCAAACGGGCGGTCGTTTCGGCGTCCGCCCCGGTCATCGTCCGGAACGCGGAAGGGCTCAAGGGGTGTTTCACGTGAAACAATCGGACGGCTCAGGCGGTGCGGCGACGGCGGTTGTTTCCTTCGCCGCTGCGCCGCCGGCGGACGTGACCGAGCAACACGGTCAGCGCCGCCGGTGTTATGCCCGAGATTCGAGCCGCCGCACCAAGCGTTGCCGGACGGGACCCTTCCAACTTGGCGCGGGCCTCGTTCGACAACCCCGGCATCGCACGGAAATCGAGGTCTGTAGGAAGCTCCAGCGCTTCGTCCCGTTTGAACGAACGAATATCGGCTTCCTGTCTTTCCAGGTAACCGGTGTATTGGGCTTCGGTCTCCAGTTGCTCGGCAATTTCGGGCTCAATCTCCGAAAGTCCCGGCCACTTTCGGGCCAATATCCGCACGTTGACGTCGGGGTAGCCGAGCAGGCTCGCCGCCGTACGCCTCTGGCCGTCCAAGTTGACCTTGAGACCAAGTTCGCGCAGTTCCGTCGGGGTTGCCGTAAGCGATTCGAGCGTTGCGCGCGCCGTCCTCAACGCCCCGTCCTTGGTCTCATAGGCCCGCTTCCGTCCGCTTCCCACCAGCCCGGCTTCGATTCCCTTTGGCGTCAATCTCTGGTCGGCGTTGTCGGCTCGGAGGGTCAGCCGGTATTCCGCCCGGGAGGTGAACATCCGGTAGGGCTCGGTGGTGCCGAGGGTCACCAGGTCGTCGATCATCACTCCGATGTACCCTTCCGACCGATCGATGAGGAAACGCTCTCCCCCCGATACCGCCAAAGCGGCGTTGGCGCCGGCGATCAGCCCTTGCCCCGCGGCCTCCTCGTAGCCGGTGGTTCCATTGATCTGCCCGGCCAGAAACAATCGCGCCACCCGGCGGGTCTCCAGGGACGGAAGAAGCTCGCGTGGATCGACGAAATCGTACTCGATCGCGTAGCCCGGACGCAGTATCACCGCCCTTTCCAAGCCTGGAATGGTGGTCAACAGCTCCCCCTGTACGTCCCGCGGCAGCGAGGTCGAGATCCCGTTGGGATAGATCGTGTGATCGTCGAGCCCCTCGGGTTCGAGAAAGATCTGGTGACGCTGACGACCACCGAATCGGACAACCTTGTCTTCGATCGAGGGACAGTACCGCGGCCCGGTACCTTGGATTTGGCCAGAGTAAAGGGGGGCGCGCCCGAGGTTGCGTCGGATCAGGGCGTGTGAGGCCTCGGTCGTCCCGGTGATGTGGCAGTTCACCTGCGGGGTCTCGATTCGCCGGGTCGAATAGGAGAACGGAACCGGCGGGTCGTCGCCCCGCTGGATTTCGAGGCGGCTCCAGTCGATGGTGCGCCCGTCGATCCTCGGCGGCGTTCCGGTCTTCAGTCGCCCCAGGCCAAATTGCAGCCGCTTCAACGTATAGGCCAGGCCCACCGCTGGCTTGTCCCCGACACGCCCCGCGGGGATCTGGTTCCCTCCCACATGGATGACACCCCTCAGAAACGTTCCGGTGGTGATGACCACGGCCCCGGCGGCCAGAATCTCACCCGTCGCTGTTCGCACCCCGGCAACGGCCCCGTGCCGATCGAAAACCAGGTCTTCAACCGCCGCCGCTTTGATCTCAAGGCCATCCTGTTCCGCAAGCAGTTCCGCCATCGCTTTCTTGTAGAGGCTGCGGTCGGCCTGGGCACGAGGCCCCCGCACCGCCGGCCCTTTGCTGCGATTGAGCATCCTGAACTGGATCCCTGCACGGTCGATCGCCCGCGCCATCAATCCGTCGAGGGCGTCGACCTCGCGCACCAGTTGCCCCTTGGCCAACCCGCCGATGGCGGGATTGCAGGACATCTCGCCGATGGTTTCCACCTTGTGGGTCACCAGCAACGTGCTGGCGCCCAGGCGCGCCGCCGCCGCCGCCGCCTCGCAGCCCGCGTGCCCTCCGCCGACGACAATAACGTCCGCTTGTTTCATGGTTCCTCTTTACCGATGGAGCCAACGCCAGTCAAAGACCGCTCATCACCCATGTTTCACGTGAAACATCACTTCCCGATGCAGAAATCCCGGAAAATCACGTCGAGTATCTCCTCCACGTCCACACGTCCGGTGATCCTTCCCAACGCCCTTGACGCCAGTCGCAGATCCTCCGCCATCAACTCCACCCCCTCCGCCGCCAATCCCCGCTGCAGCGCGCCGCAACAGTCCTCCAGCGCCGCACGGTGGCGAACGCGTGTCAACGCCGGCGTTCCCTGCAAATGAAAGCGGGCGGCTACGTCCTGCTCTACCGTCGCGATCATCGCTTCGATTCCCTCGCCGGTCAGCGCCGAGACGGCCAGGGCCGCAAAGCCACCAATATCAACCGGTGGCTCCAACCGCCCCAAATCACTCTTGTTGACCACGGCAATAGTCTTGCTGTTCACCAGCGCCACCGTCAACGGGTCCACCGCCGGCCACACGGCGCCGTCGAACACCGCCAACGTTATATCCGCGTCCTCGGCCCTCATCCGAGCCCGCCGCACGCCCTCCTTTTCGACGTCCTCCGCTCCGTCCCTCAACCCGGCGGTGTCGGCAATCACCACCGGGTAGCCCCCGACGTCCAAAGCCACTTCGACGACGTCGCGGGTGGTGCCGGGCTGCTTCGAGACAATCGCCGCCTCCCTTCTGGCTATTACGTTGAGAAGGCTAGATTTTCCGGCATTGGGAGGACCGATAATTGCGAGATGAATACCATCGCGAAGGCGCTCCCCCCGATGTCCATCCTCGAGGTGCCCCGCGATCTCCCCCGACAGCCTCACGACTTGCCCCCGGACCTCCTCCTCGATCCCTTCGGGCAGATCTTCGTCGGAGAAATCGATCGTCGCCTCCAGATGGGCAATCACCCGAAGCAGCCCGCCCCGCCAGGAATCGTAAAGCGCTCCCAATTCGCCCTGCATCTGTCGCAGCGCTTGGCGGCGCTGCCCGGCGGTTTCCGCATTCACAAGATCGGCGAGCGCTTCGGCGGCGGTCAAATCCAGTTTACCGTGCTCGAACGCACGCCGGGTGAACTCCCCCAGTTCCGCCGGTCGCAGCCCTTCGCAGCAAGCCAGTGCCTCGAGCACTCCGCCGACGACGGCCCTGCCGCCGTGGACATGTAGTTCCGCAACGTCTTCGCCGGTAAAACTGGCCGGCGCCGGGAACCACAGTGCTAGACCTTCGTCGATAACCTCGCCATCTTGTGCAACGAACCGCCTGCCGGTCGCCCTTCGCGCCGTTGGCGTTTCCCGCCCCGTCAACCGTGAAAGCGCGAAGGCCGCCTGCGGCCCCGAAACCCGGATCACCGCGAGCCCGGCCCGGCCCGGTCCCGACGCCGGGGCAAAGATCGTCTCACCGCTCATGTTGTGAAGACCGCTGCCCCACGGAGTGGTTTACACGGTCGCTATCACTCGTCGGAACGCAGCAGCAATCTTTCGACCCGACGACCCTGTATGACATGGGTTTCCAGGATTTCCTCAACATCCTCTCGGGTTTCGTAGTGGTACCAGA
>JAUXFS010000394.1 GCA_030622775.1 Rhodospirillales bacterium
ACGCCGAGGGCTATCTTCGCGCGCCGCCCCACGATGAAACGGGGCACACATGGCACCATCCCGACGACCACCTGTTTACGGTCACCAAGAAAGGCACGGCGGCGATCACTCCCGAGGGTTACAAAACCCGGATGACCGGTTTCGGCGACGTGCTGACCGATCGGCAGATCCGCGCCGTACTCGCCTTCATCAAGAGCACCTGGCCGCCACGGGAACGCGAGGCCCAGGACCGCATCGATGGCCGCCAACGATAAGGCTAGAGCGAACATGAACAACGACCGATCGCATGGTTCCGGGATCGATCGCCGGCGCTTCCTCGCCGGAGCGGCCGCCGGCGTTGCCGTCGCCGCGATGGACCGGTCGGGGCGGGCCGCGACCGAAACGGTCAACACATTCGATCTCGAGACGGCCCCCGCGGAAGTTGCCATCGCCGGGGCCGACTATCCGAAGACCGGTGTCTTCGCCTTCAACGGACAGGTCCCGGCGCCGGTTCTACGCGTCAAACAGGGCGAACGTCTGCGGGTTGCGGTCCGCAACGGCCTGGATCAGGGGACGACCGTACATTGGCATGGCGTCAGGCTCGCCAACCCGATGGACGGCGTCCCTCACCTGACCCAGCCGCCGATCGGTCCCGGCGAAACGTTCGTTTACGAGTTCGAGGCCAAGGACGCCGGAACGTTCTGGTACCACCCCCATGCCAACAGCGCGGTCCAGGTCGGCCGCGGATTGTACGGTGCCCTCGTCGTCGAGGAACACGCGCCGGTCCCGGTGGATCGCGAGGTTCTCTGGGTCCTCGATGACTGGCGGCTTCGGGACGACGCGCGGATCGCCCCGTTCGGCAACTGGCACGATCTCAGCCACGCCGGCCGCATCGGCAATACGGTGACGATCAACGGCAAGGTGCCGGACACGTTCAAGGTGACCGGCGGGGAGCGGATCCGGCTGCGCCTCGTCAATGCCGCCAACGCCAGGGTGTTCGGGCTGCAGTTCCGGGGACATGCCCCGTGGCTGGTCGCCCTCGACGGCCATCCGGTGGCGCCGAAACCGGTGAACGGCGGCGCGGTGGTCATCGCCCCGGGAGCGCGGGTCGATCTGGTCATCGACATGACCGCCAAGCCGGGCGAAAACTTCGATGTTGTCGACAGCTATTATCGCCGGTTCGCCTACAAGCTCACCGAATTCGTATATGGGGAAGACGGCCCGATCCGCGCGCAAGCCCTCGCGCCCCCCCACCGCCTTGCGGCCAATCCGGTCGCCGCGCCGGCCCTCGATCGGGCGAAACGGTTCGACATGACGTTCACCGGTGGCGCCATGGGCGGCATGACCGGCGCGACACTGCGCGGCCGGCGGCTGACCATGCGGCTACTGGCCGAGAAAGGCATGTTCTGGGCGATCGACGGCGTGGCGGTCCCCAACATGGAGGAGGGCGATCCGGGCGAGCCGCTGCTCACCCTCGAGCGCGGTTCGGGCGCCATCCTGAGATGGCGGAACGATACCGCCTTCGATCACCCGATCCATCTTCACGGCCATTCTTTTCACGTTGTTTCCAGGAATGGTGCGCCGCTCGCGCAACCGGTCATCCGCGACACCGTGTTGATTCCGCCGCAACAGCACGTCGATGTCGCCTTTGTCGCGGACAACCCCGGCGACTGGATGCTCCATTGCCATATCCTTGAGCATCAGCAGTCCGGGATGATGGGATATATCCGCGTCGAAGCTTGAGAGTCCGTCCGATCGATGGACCAAATTCAGGAATATTCGTGACGGATGCCTGCGGACACGGCGGCTTCGGCCGATCGCTTGGTCCCGTTTCACGGGTGAGCGGACCGACATGGAGACAGGGTTGTGAAAATGTTCCTTTGATGCGGCGAGGGGGCGTGATAAAATTCTGGTGGAGGGCAAGAAAAGCTAACGAACGTGGGAGATCACTGGTTTCGGGGAGCCGCAGTGCCAAGGGAATTTGTCCCATTGTGGTCGATTGGTTCGCTTCGCCGCGTGTTGGAGGTCGGTTTGCCGCCGCACAATTCTTGGTGAGCCCTTCATAAAGGGGTCGCAGTTTTAGGCGCCGGATGATACAACCTGTGAGGGCAACGTGTGGGGCGACACTACGCGACGATCGTGGTTCCGTGTTCGATGGTTTAGGCAGGTTAAGGATTCTTGTTTGGAGAGAGCGGGTTGTGGCCTTGGACAGTGACCGCCGACACGCAACGATGATCGGGGTTTTCGGTCCCGCTCTCGAAACCGTCGAATTGATGGCGATTTCGGTCGTGCCGGGAACCGGACCAAGCGGTGATTCCTCTGTGAACGAGGTCACATACAGCGTATTCGTTGGGGTCGTACGAAAGTTTTCAACGTTGGCTCGCTTGGTTCTTGGCGCTGTGCAGGTGATCGAGGCGGCCGGCGGGAGTTTGAAGAGAGGAGCGTGTCGCACAAGTCGCGCGTCGCGCTGTCATTGGGTAAGATGGGTAACGTAAAGCTCGAAAGAAGAGGTGACGGGGCTGCTTGCCGGCCAAGAGCTTCGCCGTTCTTCCGCACTTAGAGAATATGGGAATGCATCGACAACGTGACAATGGGGCGCAGCGCCACATCCTGACCGTCGTGCTCGAGGACTATTGTCATGTCGGCACGGTGAGCCGGGTCGTGCCCGCGGGCTATTGGCATCGGTTCGAAAGCCGGGTGCTGCGCAATACGACGCTCGCCCTGGATCTTCTCGACGAAGTCGGGGCGAAAGCGACTTTTTTTGCCCTGGGCTGGATTGCCGACAACCAACCCGAGGTGATCGCCGAGGTCGTGCGCCGTGGTCACGAGGTCGCCAGCAAGGGGTATTTCCACCGCTCGATCCGGGACATGTCCAAGGAAGAGTTTCGCGAGGACGTCTTGCGGTCCCGAGAGGCATTGGAGCGGGCCGCGGGAGCGCCGGTGCGCGGGTACAGGATCGCCCGCGACTACTTCTCCCCCCGCGACCTGTGGGCGCTCGATGTCTTGAGCGAGGAAGGCTTCGACTACGACTCGAGCATTCGGCCGCTAGGATTGGATTTCCACGACCAGCCGCATCGGCGCTTCCTGCACCGCCACCATTGGCGTGATCGGGTGCTGTGGGAGGTCCCGCTGTCGAGCTGGAAGCTGGGTCCCGTTTGCATTCCCATTTCGGGGGGCAACTACGTACGCCAGCTCCCCGATGGGTTCGTCCGCAGAGCTGTCGCCCAATGGGATCGCAGCGTCGACGCACCGTTCGTTTTTTACTTTCACATCTGGGAACTCGACCCCGATCAGCCGCGCATTACCGCGGTATCTCCGCTCCAGAGTATTCGCCAATACC
>JAUXFS010000478.1 GCA_030622775.1 Rhodospirillales bacterium
GACTTCCGAACGGAAGTCCTCGTACTTGCCGCTGGGGGCGTGGGGGATCTCGTCGACCTCGGTGAAGGTGAACGCGAACGGGGTGCCGAGCTTATTTTTGAGGGTGTGGCCGAGCCTGTCCTTTTGCTTTTGGGTGAGCGGGTCGGTCACCACCAGCTTGACCTCGATCGCCTCCCGGCTGTGCTGGATCAGTTGGAACTGGCGCACCGGGGCGATTTCGACGAACAGACCCGCGGTCAGGGTCGGCCACATCCGATCGCCCGACGGCAGGGTCAGCATGTTGCGGCTGCGCCCCATGATCCGGGTGAGCACCGGCAGGCCGCGACCGCTGGGGCACCGCCCCCCGACCTCGGCGTGATCGCCGAGCTCGTAGCGGATCAGCGGACTGGCGAAATTGTGCAGGTCGGTGATCACCAGCCGGCCGACCTCGCCCGGCGCGCAGGGCCGGTCGGCGGCGTCGAGGACTTCGACATAGAGGTTCTCGGCCTGGACCAGGTAGTGGCGGTGGCCGGGGCACTGCAGCGCGACCAGGCCGAGTTCGTTGCAGCTATAGAGATCGACGACCTCCACCCCCCATGCCTTCTCGCAGGCGGCGCGCTGTTCGGGCAGCAGCACCTCGCCCATGGTGCCGACCTCGCGCAGGTTGGAGACGGTGACGCCCAGGGCCTCGGATCTCTCGACCAGGGCTTGGAGATTGGTCGGATAGGTGAGCAGGTAGCGCGGGTTCCTGCGTTCGAGCCAGGCCAACTGCTCGTCGACCGGCCTCAGCACCTCGTAGAGATACATCGGACCGCTCGGAAAGCTCGACAGCCACGTCGAGACGTTTCCGGCGTCGACGTTCTTCGCCTCGCCCGCTTTCAATCGCCGGATCGCCGCGACCGAGGCGGAGAAGTCCCGCCGATGCCACAGGTGGTCGCGCAAGTTGATCGCCGAGGCGAACAGATTGACGACCCCGGTGCCTTTCACGTGGATCGGCCGGCCGGTGGAACCCGACGTGAGGATGTCGTAGACCCGCCCGTGTCCTGGTGGAAGTTCGGTGCTGAACAGCGCCGACCCCGCGTCCTGAATGTCGGCGCGACGAAGGATCGGGACCTTGCGCCAAGCTTCGGGCGCCAACTCGCCCTGGGCCATTCCCGCCAGCGCGTTGAAGCGCTCCTTGTAGAATGGTGTCGTTTTGACCGCGTGGTTAACCAATTGTTCGAGTTGGCGCATCTGCATCTCGGTCACCACCTCGGGCGGCCACCACTGGCTCTCTTCCAGTTGCTGCATCAACGCCAACAGGGTCGCGTCCCGGCCACCCGGCAGGGCCGGCCAACAGATGTCCGAAATTGCCGACAGCGGCACGTTCAGGTCGCCATGGGGTCTCCGCGCCGAAGGACGCTCGGCCGCTTTTTGGACTCCCGGCCGCCGCAAGCGTTTGCGTTTTCGCTTCATCGGCCGATCATCTTCGCAATCAGGCGGAAGTGCAATAGTTTTTCAACATTAAGTTGTACCCAGCGCCGGAAAAATGACGGCCTCTACCCCTTATGCGCGCAGTCTGGGGTTGCCTTGCAAGTGCGAATGCGATACGTTCGTAGTCAATCGGAGGCCTCATGTCCGGAAGTGTCAGCGGATAGGCGGAGAAGCCTCGGGAAAGCAATTGGCCTGGACCATCGGCAACAGGGAAAAGCACCTCATGAAGCACGACTTTCGCATCGACCTGACCGCACTTGCCGCCGACGGCGAGACGAGAAGGATGACCGAGGCCTTGACGGCAACGGCGTCCGGCAACATCATGGGCCGCGACGAAGATCGGTTTGTCGCCGTAGGCAACGGGGACGACGGCAAGGTGGAAAACGGTCGTCAGGCCGGTTCATTGGCGACCGCCGCTGTTCGTTCCGATCGTTACGTCGCCCGAGGCGACGACAAGATCGACGACTGTTTGCAAGGGGGCTCGTCGGGTTCCGCCGACCTTCGAAGCAACCGCTACGCCGCGGCTGGTCCCGGCGACGACAAGATCGACGACTGTTTGCAAGAGGGTACGTCGGGTTCCGCTGACCTTCGAAGCGACCGCTACGTTGCGGTTGGCGTCGGGGACGACAAGATCGATGGCTCTTTGCAAGAGGGCCCGTCCGGCTCCGCTCGTATTCGTAGCGACCGCTACGTTGCGGTTGGTAACGGCGACGACAAGATATTCGACTGAGCGGGCGTTACGCGTCGGGTTCACCGGAAACACGGCGTGCCGTGAAAGTCCACGCAATGGATAAGGCTGCGCAGCGCACCGGCGAGGCCGATGTGGATCGCTGGCTGTGGACCGATGATGGCCCGTTCGAGTCGTGCCATCGTCAAACGGCGACGGCTCTTGTTGCGATTGCAAAAGTCATCGGGCGTGATCGGGCGGCCACCCGCGACCAGAGCGAGTTCCTGACGCTTTTCGACAAGGCCGCCGGCGGAGACGCCGGCGCGTTCACCCGGGCGTGGGGCTCTCCCGGCGCGCGCTCCTGGGTGAACCGCGCCATGGATCTCTTCGAGGCTCTGGGGCGGGCGCGGAGGTCGAACGAGGGAATCGCGGCCGCCACGGCGGCGCTTGACCAACACCTCGACCACTTCAAGAGGTTCGTGCTGGCTCAGCACGTGCTGTCGGGAGCGGATCTTGCCTTCGAGAGCCCGTACTCGTGCGAGTTGCCGTTCCTCATCCCCGGAACGGGATGGCGGATCGAGGGTCCCGCCGAAATCGACATTCTCGGCACCGACGGAACGGGCGTCCGCGGATCGGTCGATGGCGAAGTGCTTCTGCTCGGGCCGCAATCCCCGAATGGTTCACGAACCTCCCACCTCGGGCTGACCAAGGTTCCCTCGGTTGGACCCGAGAACGAGCCGATTTTCCTGAC
>JAUXFS010000494.1 GCA_030622775.1 Rhodospirillales bacterium
CCCGCCCTGCGAGCGTTGGCGCGATAGGGCGGGGATTTCTGGGTCGCCGCGTCGCTGCGCTCCTCGCAATGACGACAAGAGGGAGGATCGAACCAAACGCAGAATGCCCTGGATCTACTCCGCGTGGTGGCAGGAGACGGTGCGGCCGTGGAGGGGCCTTGGGGCCGGGCGTTCGGCGGCGCAGAGGTCGGTGGCGAACGGGCATCGCTTGTGGAACGCGCAGCCCGGCGGCGGATCGAGCGGCGACGGCAGCTCGCCCTTGACCACCAGGCGTTCCTTGCGGTCCTCGGGGTTCACCCGCGGGGTGGCGGCGAGCAGGGCGCGGGTGTAGGGATGCAGCGGGCGCTCGAAGATCCGTTCCTTCGGTCCCTGCTCGACCGGGCGGCCGAGGTACATCACCAGGACCTCGTTGGCGATGTGATGGACCACCGAAAGATCGTGGGAGATGAACAGGTAGGCGAGGTTGAACTCTTCCTGCAGGTCCATCATCAGGTTGAGCACCTGCGCCTGGATCGACAGGTCGAGGGCGGAGACCGGCTCGTCGGCGACGACCACCTTGGGGTTGAGCATCAACGCGCGGGCGATGGCGATCCGTTGGCGCTGGCCGCCCGAGAACATGTGTGGATAGCGGCCGTAGTGCTCCGGCCTGAGGCCCACCCTGTCCATCATCCGCCGCGCCGCCTCGGCCCGTTCGGCCCCGCTCATGTCGGTGTTGATCGCCAATGGCTCGGCGAGGATGGTGCCGACCTTCTTGCGCGGATTGAGCGAGCCGAACGGATCCTGGAACACCATCTGCACCGCGCGGCGCATGCGCCGGTGGTCGGCCTTGGTCGCCGTGGCGGAGTCGATGCCGTCGAGGGTGAAGTTTCCCGCCGTCGGCGGCTCGATCAGGGTGATCAGCCGCGCCAGCGTCGACTTGCCGCAGCCCGACTCGCCGACCACCGCCAGCGTGTTGCCCGGGGCGACGCTGAACGACACCCCGTCGAGCGCCTTCAGGGTCGCCGCCTTGGTGAACGGTCCCCGGCCCACCGGATAGTAGCGGGCGAGATCGCGCGCCTCGAGCACCGCCGCCCCGGTCATGACCGGCTCCCGCCGTCCAGCGGATAGTGGCAGCGGACGGCGTCGCCCCGGTGCTCGACCAGCGGCGGCTGTTCGCTTCGGCAACGGTCGGTGGCGAACCGGCAGCGCGGGTTGAACAGGCAACCCGAGGGTCGGTCGTACTGCCCCGGAACCACGCCGGGAATGGTCGGAAGGCGCTTGCGGCCGATGCCGCGTTCCGGCAGGGCGTCGAGCAGGGCCGCGGTATAGGGGTGGCGGGGCGCGGAGAACAGGTCCTTGGCCGAACGTTTCTCGACGATCTGGCCGGCGTACATGACGACGATCCGCTCGGCGGTCTCGGCGATCACCCCCATGTCGTGGGTGATCAGGGCGAGCGCCATGTTCCGGTCGCGCTGCAGCGACAGCAACAGATCGAGAATCTGCGCCTGGATGGTCACGTCGAGCGCCGTCGTCGGCTCGTCGGCGATCAGCAGCCGCGGGTTGCAGGCGAGCGCCATGGCGATCATCACCCGCTGGTTCATGCCGCCGGAAAGCTGGTGGGGAAAGGCGCCGAGACGGCTGGCGGGGGCCGGGATGCCGACCTGGTCGAGGAGCTCGACGGTACGCTCGCGGCGGGCGCGGCGGCTGCCGCCTTCGTGGATTTTGAGGGTTTCGCTGATCTGGAACTCGACGGTGAAGCAGGGATTGAGGCTGGTCATCGGTTCCTGGAAGACCATCGCCACGTCCTTGCCGGTCATCCGGCGGCGCTTGGCCGGCGACAGCGAGAGGAGGTCGACGCCGGCGAAGTGGAGGCGGTCGGCGGTAACCCGGCCGGGAAAGGCGATCAGGCCCATCAGCGCCAGCATGGTAACGCTCTTGCCGGAACCGGATTCGCCGACGATGCCGACGACCTCGCCTTCCTCGATGGTGTGGTCGACGCTGTCGACGGCCCGGAACGCCTTGCCTTCGGCGCCGAAGTCGACGGACATATTTTTGATTTCGACCAGAGCCATTGCGAGCCGGACCCTCAGCGTTTCAGTTTCGGATCGAGGGCGTCGCGCAGGCCGTCGCCGAGCAGGTTGAAGGCGAGCACGGTGATCAGGATCGCCAGCCCCGGGAAGGTCACCACCCACCACGCCCGCTGGATGAACTGCAGCGAGTTGGCGAGCATCGTTCCCCACTCGGGCGTCGGCGGCTGGGCGCCCATGCCGAGGAAGCCGAGGGCGGCGAGGTCGAGGACGGCGGTGGAGAAGCCGAGCGTCGCCTGCACGATCAACGGCGCCATGCAGTTGGGCAGCACGGTGATCACCATCAGCCTGACGATGCCGGCGCCGCTGACCCGGCTGGCGGTCACGTAGTCCTTGGACATCTCGGTGATTACCGCGGCGCGGGTGAGCCGGACGAAGTGGGGCAGTTGGACGATGACCACCGCCATCGCCGCGTTGATCAGGCTCGGGCCGAGGATGGCGACGATGACGATGGCGAGCAGCAGGCTCGGCAGCGCCAGCATCACGTCCATCGCCCGCATGATGGCGATGCCGATGACGCCGCCGAAAAACCCGGCGATCAGTCCGAGGGCGATGCCCGAAGCGAGCGCCAGGGTGACCACCAGGAAGCCGATCGACAACGATACCCGGGCGCCGAAGATGATCCGAGTGAGGATATCGCGGCCGACATCGTCGGTGCCGAGGATGAAGCGGAAGGTTCCGCCTTCAAGCCACACCGGCGGCGCCAGGA
>JAUXFS010000023.1 GCA_030622775.1 Rhodospirillales bacterium
ACATCCGGCGCCAACAGGTTGACAACCCCGGCCATCGCCCAGCCGATCGTTCTCGCCGCTTCGCGCACGATGCTCTCGACCACCGCGTCGCCGGCGGAAATGGACTCGCTGAGGGCACGGCTGCGGATGTTAGCGAGATCGGTTCCGGCCTTCGCCAACAGGTGCGGCGCCTCGCCCCGGTAGGCGGCGGCGGCGGCGGCGGCGGAAACGGCCAGGCGTCCGGCGACCGCCTCCAGACAGCCGCGCCGGCCGCATCCACAGAAAGGCCCGTCGCGGACCACCGGCATGTGTCCGATCTCCATGCACGAGCCCGTGGCGCCGCGAATGATCTCGCCGTTGTAGACGGCACCGCCGCCGATCCCCGTTCCCGGAAAAACGCCGACGACGCACCGGGCGGCGCGGGCGGCGCCAAAACGATACTCCCCGTAAACACCCGCGTCGACGTCGTTGGCGATGACCGCCGGACACCCGAAGGCCTGCTCCAGTTCCGCCCTGACCCTGGTCTTCCTCCAGCCGAGATTGGGCGTTTCGAGGATGATTCCCTTGTCGAGGTCGAGCGGCCCCGGACATCCGACGCCGATCCCCGCCAGACCTTCCGCGCCAATTCCGGCCTCGGCCAAAGTCGCCTCGATCAGACCGATCATCCGCTTCAGGCCGCCAGCGGCGCCGTCCTGCGCCTTGGTCCGCTTGCGCTTTCTCGCCAGCGGCTTGAAGGCGTCGTCGAAGACCGCCGCCAGCATCTTGGTACCCCCGAGATCGAAACCCACCCAGTACCTTCTTTTCGTCTCGGCCGACATCGGTTCCCCCATACGTTTCCGGACGGACTCTATACACCGGTCAAACGAAATGCCCGCTTTCGCGGAACGACGCGACCGCGTCCACCAACGCGTCCTTGGCCGGCCGCGGCGAATACCCGAAGGAGCGCCCCGCCTTGTCGCTGGAGAAGTACATCCGCTTTCGCGCCAGCCGGACTCCGTCCATGGTGACGAAAGGCTCGCCGCCGACAATCCTGCACCAGATTTCGCTGGCCGCGGCAATGGGCATGACCACGCAGTGGGGAATGCGGATTTTCGGCGGCTTGCGACCGGTAATCCTGGCGATCTCCGCCAGAATCTCGCCCAGCGGCATGTTCTCTCCGCCGAGAATATAGCGCTCCCCGACCGCGCCCTTGTCGTAGGCCATCAGATGGCCGTCGGCGACGTCGTGGACGTGAACTATGTTGAGACCGGTGTCCACGTACGCGGGCATCCGACCGGCCGCGGCCTCGACGACCATCCGCCCCGTCGGCGTCGGCCTGATATCGCGGGGACCTACCGGGGTCGAAGGATTGACGATCACCGCCGGCAACCTCTTGGCGGCGATCAGCCGCTGCACCTCGACTTCCGCCAGGAACTTGGAGCGCTTGTAGGGCCCGACCATATTCTCGAACGTGACCGGCGTCTCTTCATCGGCGGCGGCGCCATTGCCGTTGAGTCCGAGGGTGGCGACGCTGCTGGTGTAAACGATACGCCGGACTCCGGCGTCGAGAGCGGCGAGCATCAGATCGCGGGTGCCGGCGACGTTGGCGGCGAACATCCGCGCCGGATCCGGAACCCACAGCCGATAGTCGGCGGCGACATGGAAAAGACCCTCGCAGCCGTCGAGAGCCGCCCGGAGCGACGGCGGATCGGTAAGGTCGCCGACGACGATTTCCACGTCGAGGCCGTCGAGGTTGCGCCGGTCGCTGCCGGCCCGAACCAGCGCCCGCACCTTGTGGCCGGCCTCGAGCAATCGACGGAGGACCGCCGCACCGACGAATCCGGACGCTCCCGTGAGAAGAACAGTCATCGATACCCGAGGTTTGAGACCGCGGCCAATCCCGCGCCGCCTCGTCGGCGGACGGCGAAACCTTATTCGATCGTTCTATCATTGTCACCGGCCCCGAGAGAAGTCTTGTCGCGGCCTGAACGAAGATCAGAAAGCCGGTCCTCGGGAAAGCGTCGGCCTCCTTCGGCCTCGCATCGAAAGCACACCCCGAAATCCTTAACAATTTAAAGGGCTAATCGACTCTTCCCCTTCCACCCAAACGTCCCTATGTTGCCCCTGTCGACCCACTCCTTTCAGTGATCGCGAACCGGAGTTACAAGATAGAGTGGCAGCCACAAGCACACGATCCTTGCACGTCCGGCTGGCCCGACCGCGCGGCTTCTGCGCGGGCGTTGAACGCGCCATCGAGATTGTCGAGCGGGCGCTCGATCTTTACGGGCCGCCCGTCTACGTCCGCCATGAGATCGTCCATAACCGGCACGTGGTCGACTCCCTGCGCGCCAAGGGAGCGGTGTTCGTCGAGGAACTCGAGGAAATTCCCGACGGCGCCGTTACGGTATTCAGCGCCCACGGCGTTTCCCAGGCCGTCGAGGACGAAGCCCAGCGGCGCGATCTGCCGGTCATCGACGCCACCTGCCCGCTGGTTTCCAAAGTCCACACGGAGGGCCGGAACCATGCCCGCAAGGGCCGCGAGGTCATTCTGATCGGGCACGCCGGCCATCCCGAGGTGGAAGGCACACAGGGACGCATTCCCGGCGGCGTTCATCTGGTGTCGCGCACCGAGGACGTGCCGGATGTCGAGGTCCGCGATCCCAAGAAAGTCGCGTACGTGACCCAGACCACGCTCAGCGTCGACGACACCCGTGATGTGATCGATGCCCTGCAGATGCGGTTCCCCGGTATCGTCGGCCTCGACGTCAAGGATATCTGCTACGCGACGCAGAACCGCCAGCAGGCGGTCCGGAATCTCGCCGCCCAAGTGGATATGCTGCTGGTGGTTGGTTCGCGCAACAGCTCCAATTCCAATCGGTTGCGCGAGATCGGCGCCGAGATGGGCGTTCCCAGCTTTCTGATCGACGACGCTTCCGCGCTCGACCCGGCGTGGCTGGAGGGCATCGCAACGGTGGGCATCACCGCCGGCGCCTCGGCGCCGGAGGAACTGGTCCAGGAGCTGATCGCCCGGCTCGGCGAATTCGGCGATGTCACCATGGAGGAACTGCCCGGAACCGAAGAACACACGCAGTTCAAGCTGCCGCGAGAGCTGGGTCGGGCGAGCGCCTCCGCCGGAAATTTCTAGGAAGGATTCGAGTTTCGTGGGTATTCCGCTGATCCAGCAAATCCGTGTTGGTTCCTACATCCTCGGCAACAAGTTTCGGGGTATCGACAGGTATCCACTCGTGCTGATGCTCGAGCCGCTGTTCCGCTGCAATCTCGCCTGCCCGGGTTGCGGCAAGATCGACTACGAGGACTCGGTCCTCAACAAGCGTCTTTCCCTCGACGAGTGTCTCGCCGCGGTCGACGAATGCGGCGCGCCGATCGTCTCGATCCCCGGCGGCGAGCCGCTGCTCCACAAGGAGATCGGCGCCATCGTCTCCGGCATCGTCGCCCGCAAGAAGTTCGTGTACCTGTGCACCAACGGATTGCTGCTCGAGAAAAAGCTGAATCTGTTCGAACCGAGCGATTACCTGACGTTCTCGGTGCACCTCGACGGTCTCGAACAGCACCACGACCACGCCGTCAACCAGCCGGGCACCTTCAAGCGCGCGGTCGCGGCGATCAAGGTGGCCCGGTCCCGCGGGTTCCGGATCAACGTCAACTGCACCCTGTTCGACCAGATGACCGCGAGCGAGGTCGCCGCGTATTTCGATTTCTGCACCAACGAGCTGGATGTCGAAGGAATCACCGTCTCCCCGGGCTACGCTTACGAGCGGGCGCCCGATCAGGAGCATTTCCTCAACCGGACCAAGACCAAGCAACTGTTCCGCGACGTGTTCAAGCACCGCGGCAAGACCAAATGGCGGTTCAGCCAGTCCAGCCTGTTCATGGACTTCCTCGCCGGCAACCAGGAATATCGGTGCATGCCGTGGGGCAATCCGACCCGCAACGTCTTCGGCTGGCAGCGCCCCTGCTACCTCCTCGGCGAAGGCAATGTCGACACCTTCCGCCAACTGATGGAAGAGACCGATTGGGATCTCTACGGCACCGGCAATTACGAGAAGTGCGCCGACTGCATGGTTCACTGCGGCTACGAGGCGACGGCCGTCAACGATACCGTCTCGCGCCCGTGGAAGGCGCTGAAGGTGGCCTTGCGCGGTCCCAGGACCGACGGTCCGATAGCGCCGGAAATTTCCCTGGACGCTCAGCGTCCCGCCGAGTTCGTGTTCGAGGGACTGGTCAAGACGCTATCCGCCCAGGAAGAAGAGCGGTCCCGCCCGAAGAGCAACGCGGCGTAGGGTCGCCAGCGCCTTTCGCGAGGTTGTCCGCAAGCGCACCAGCGTCGGCACATCCCTTGGATGGGCCAGTACACCGGAGACCACCGCGGACCAACCAGGGTGACCATCCGGTTGAATGGTGCGCGGAACCCAAGCCGGGATCCCGTGACGGAAGGTATCGGAAACGGCCCTGACCACCAGGAACGGAATGGCGGACTCGACCGCCACGCGCGCGACGGCATGGCTTTCCATGTCGACGGCCGCCGCGCCGCTCGCTGCCCGTAACGTCTTCTTTCGCCGCTCGTCCAGGACGGCGCCGTCGCTGCCGACGAGCCCTCCGGTGACCGGGCCGAGGACCGGGCCGAGTTCCTCCAGCAATCGATGCCGCCAGCCCAAATCGGTCTCCGGCCGGCTGCCATCGGGCATGACCACGCAGTCGGCGACGACAAGCGCGCCGGCATCCAGGGCCGGGTCGAGCCCGCCGGCCATCCCGAAGCTCATCAGCCCCGCGCATCCCTCCGCGATCAGCTTGCGCGCGGCGTCTTCCGCGCGCCCGGGATCGGCGCCGGCGCACAGCACGCGAACTCCCTTGGCGGCGGATTCGGATTGGAATTCGAGGCAATCAGCCTCGCTGGCGAGCCCGGTGACGATGCCGAGACGGGTCACTCAAATCCCGTACATCGTCGTTCTGGCATTGCCCTGACGGAGATTGCGGTAGCGGGCGAGCGCCCAAAGCGGAAAATAGCCGCTGTACCCGTGGTAAGTGAGGTAGAACACCCGCGGGAAGCCGACGGCGTTGTAGAACGTCTCGTGCCATTTGCCGCCATCCCGCGGCGCCGCCAGCAAATAATCGATGCCGCGCTCGACCTGCCCGCTGTCGACCTCGCCCACCGCCATCAGACCGAGCACCGCCCAGGCGGTCTGCGACGGGGTGCTGGCCTTTGCCTCGACCTTGCCCCTGTGCTCCTGCCAATAGCTGGCGCAATCCTCGCCCCAGCCACCGTCCTCGTGCTGCCGGGACTTCAGCCACTGGACCGCTTTGCGCACATACGGGACCGCCGGATCCTCGCCGATCGCATTGAGCGCCGACAGCACCGACCAGGTTCCGTAAACGTAGTTGGTCCCCCAGCGGCCGAACCATGAGCCGTCCTCTTCCTGTTCCCGCTTCAGGAAGTTCAGAGCCCTCGCCACGATCGGATTTTCCCGGGTGTAGCCCAACTGCGCCAGCATGCCGAGACAGCGGGCGGTGACATCGGCGGACGGCGGGTCGAGCAGCGCTCCGTGGTCGGCGAACGGAATGTTGTTGAGGCCGTAGTGCTCGTTGTCGGCGTCGAACGCGCCCCAGCCGCCGCTGGCGCTCTGCATGCCGATGATCCATTCCGCGCCGCGGGCAATGGCTTCGCGATACTTCTCGTCGTCGGCCCGGTGCAGCCCCATGACGACGACCGCCGCGTCGTCCACATCGGGGTAAGCGTCGTTCCAGTACTGGAACGCCCAGCCGCCGGGGCGGACATCGGGACGCCGCGACGCCCAGTCGCCGCGGACGTCGAGGATCTGCCGGCCGCGCAACCATTCGCAGGCCCCGGAGACCACCGGATCGGTCTGTCTCGCCCCCGTCTCCAGCATGGCGTGCAGCGCCAGTCCGGTATCCCAGACCGGCGACATGCAGGGTTGGCAGTACGCTTCGTCGTTGCGAATGACCAGAAGCTTGTCCACCGCCCGCCGCGCGGTGACGAAGTCGGGATCGTCGCGCGGGAAACCGAGCGCGTCGATGGCCATCACCGTGTTGGCCATCGCCGGAAAGATGCCGCCGAGCCCGTCTTCGCCGTTGAACCTCTGCTTGACGAACGCCATCGCCTTGTCGATCGCCTTGCGCTCCAGAAACGCCGGAAACAGCGGGTCGCAAAGACGGCCGACGCGGTCGAGCGCCAGCAGAACGTCGCCGATGCGGCGCCCGGTCGGGTTGCGGAGGTAATTCTTCTGCTCTTCGGGCGGAACGACGAACAGTTCACGGATACTCACGTCACGGGGGTTGCGGGCGCGCGGCTTGAGCGCCGCGAGCACAAACAACGGAACCATGACCGTCCGTGACCAGTAGGACACCTTTTCGATGTGGAACGGCGACCATTTCGGCAGGAACATCGCCTCGGGCCGCATCCACGGCACCGCCCGCCATGGCACCTGGCCGAACAGCGCCAGGGTGATGCGGGTGAACACGTTCGCCTTCGCGGCGCCACCGTGCGCCAGCACCGCGTTGCGTGCCCGCGTCATGTGCGGCGCATCCGGATCGTCACCGACGAGCTTGAGCGCGTAGTAAGCCTTGACCGTGGCGCTTATGTTGAAATCGCCATCATGGTAGAGCGGCCAGCCGCCGTGGCTTCCCTGAACGCGGCGTAGATACTTGGCGATTTTTTCCTCGACCGGGTCGTCGATGTCGCCGAGATAGTGGTTGAGCAGGATATATTCGGCCGGAATGGTGGCGTCGGCCTCCAGCTCGAACAGCCAGTGACCGTCATCGGCCTGGCGCGCGGCAAGCCACGTCGTAGCCTCTTCGATAACCTCGTCAAGCGCGGCCTCAACCGGCTCCACGACCGGCTGCAGCTCGGCCGCGCTCGAATCCCACTTCCCCATTCCTCTGCCCTTTTAGCGTGCGCTGTGACCGGGAGGTCCTTATTGCCTCCAGCACCAAGCTACTCGCTCCGCTTGATGCTTCGAAAGCGCCATGTTGTCAAGAACTTATTGAATCAGCGACGATCGCGGCCGCGGCCGTTCGACCAGAGCGCACGCTGCCCTCGATGGTCGCCGGCAGGCCCGTATCGGTCCAGTCGCCGGCGAGCAATAGGTTCGACCACGGGGTGCGGAAACCGGGCCGGCGCCTGGTCTCGGCCGGCGTCTGCGCGAAGGTCGCCCGCTTCTCCTTGACGATCCGGAACGCGGGCAAAGGTTGGCCTTCCAGGCCGAGGGCGCGCGTTATTTCCCTCCACATTCGCGTGGCGATGGCGTCGCTGCCCTCCTCGGCGAGCGAATCGGCGGCGCTGACCGTCACCGAAGCGACATCGCCGCGCACGAACAACCACTGGCAGAGGCCGCCAACCAGGCCCAGGAAGAACGGATGTTCACCGATTCGGCCGACAAGGAAATGGCCGTTGACGATCGCCCGGCTTCCCCGGGGTGTTTCCAACCCGGGGAGCAGCGCCGCCGCCGCCGGGGGGACCGCCAGGATCGCCCGGTCGCCCGCCCCCAACCTCACGGTTTCGCCGCCGGCGAACGCCAGCGCCGCGATCCCGTCGCCCCCGAAGGTTACCGCCCGCAGCCGGCTACGGAAACGCACCGTCGCGCCCGCCGTCTCCAGCAACCGGAGCGCCGGATCGACGAAGCACTCGCTCAGCCCGGGGTTGGCGATACGCGGCCGACAGGCGGCCTCGCCGCGGCCGAAGGTCTCGCGGACCACGGGCCACAACAAAGACGCCGCCCCCTCGTCGGCGGCGGTATTCAATGCGGCCACCGCCAGGGGTTCCCAGAAACGCCGGAACAGCACGCCGCCACCGTCGAGGCATTGGGCGACGGTGGCGTCACCGCCGGCCCGGGCCAGTCGCAGCGCCCGCAGATATTCCGAGAGCCGGCTTCCCGGGATCCGCCGGGCCGCCGACAGGATCCACCACGGGACGCGCCCCGCGCCGGGGCGAACCGTCCACCGTTCCCCGCTCTCCAGGTCGAGAAACGGGAACTCGGCGTGCTCGGGTCCGCAAAGCCGGTCGGTCGCGCCGATCGCTTCCAGATACGCTCGGGTGTCTTCGTTGCCGCTGAGAAGCAGGTGGTTGCCGTTGTCGATGCGACGGCCGAGCACCTCGTCGAAAAACGACCGGCAGCGGCCGCCGGCGTGACCCGCCGCTTCGTAGACGGTGACCGGACGGCCGGCGCGGACCAACGACACCGCCGCCGACAGGCCGGCGAGACCGGCCCCGATCACATGGACCCGGCCCGTCAACTCAGAACCTGACCGACAATGTATTGCGCATTTTCGGTCAGGTCCTCAAACGATCCCGTAGCGGAAGGCCACCCACAGCTTCTCCGCCGATGATACCGACACCGGTTCCGCCCAGCGCCGCCAGCCCCGGAATATCAGCCGCCGCAGCGTCCGACGATAGACTTCCATCATGATCAGCGCCGGACGCGTGTCGCGCCGGTCGCATTGGGCGAGAACCGCCGCCGCCTCGGCGAAACGGTTGCGGGCGATCTCCGCGATCCTCTCGCAGACCGCCTCCACCGCCGGTTGCTCGAGCACGCGGCAAGCATCCTCGATATCAATGACGCCGTGGGCGCGAAGCATGTCCTCCGGCAGGTAGAGCCGGTCGCGCTTGGCGTCCTCCTTCAAGTCCCGGAGGATATTGGTCAGTTGCAACGCCTGCCCGAGAGCCCGCGCCAGACGGTCGCCGGTAGACTCGTCGACGCCGAACACCCGGTTGGAAAGACGGCCGACCGCGCACGCCACCCGGTCGCAGTAGAGGATGAGTTCGTCCATGTCGGCGATGCGCAGGCGGTCGGCGGCATCCATCTCCATGCCGTCGATGACCGCGAGGAAATCGGCCTTGCCGAGATCGAACCGCCGCACCGGGCCAAGCAGCGCCCGCGATATCGGCAGTCGCGGCGCGCGGTCGTAAAGCCGCTCGATTTCGTCGCGCCACCGCCCGAGGCCGATCAGCTTCTCCGGGACCTCCCCCGGATCGTCGGCGATGTCGTCGACCTCGCGACAGAAGGCATAGACGGCGAACATCGCCCGGCGCTTTTCCTCGGGCAGGATGCGCATCGCCCAGTAGAACGACGTTCCCGACCGCCGGACCACGGACTCCACGTGGTCAAGGTCGCCGTCCGCGATAATCTCGGGGTTCACCTCGCTCATGGGCGCCATGCATACACGAGCCTTCGGCCCACGTCACCCGCCGTGGACGCCGCTTTCTCCGTAGCTGCGGCCCTTCCACAGCCCCCCCCGGCCCCGCCAGTGGCGACGGGCGGAATCGACCGTCATCAGGGTGAACAGAAACGCCGCCGCCGGCAGCAGCAGCCCCCACCAAACCGGCAGCCGATAGAGACGGAGGGTGGGCCGGAACGCCGCCGCCATCAGCAGCCAGGCGAGCCCGCCGAGCCCCGCCGCCGCCGCGTTCGTCGCCGCGATCCCGTAGACCGTCGCCAGCGGCGGCACGCCATAGATCACCACCATGGCGAGGACCGTGACCACGAGGACGCCGGTCGAATGGTTCAACTGGGTGAACGCCGTGCGCGCCACCATCAGCCATAACTCCGACAGGCGATCGTATCGACGCAGGCTGCGGGTCTCGGTGGCGAGGCCGATCCACACGGCGCCCCGTCGCTTGATCCGTGCGGCCAGGGCGCAATCGTCGATCAACTGTCCGCGGATCGCGGCGATGCCGCCGGCGGCGTCCAACGCCGAGCGCCGCACCAGCATGCAGCCCCCCGCGGCCGCGGCCTCGGGCCGTTGCGGGTCGTTGACGCGCGCGAACGGATAGAGTTTCTGAAAGAAGAAAACGAACGCCGGCACGAGCAGGCGTTCCCACGGGCTTGCGCAATGAAGCGCCACCATCAGCGAGACCA
This sequence comes from Rhodospirillales bacterium, assembly GCA_030622775.1. Classification (GTDB taxonomy): domain Bacteria; phylum Pseudomonadota; class Alphaproteobacteria; order Rhodospirillales; family Defluviicoccaceae; genus JAUXFS01. The sequence goes on from JAUXFS010000023.1 coordinate 9,849, forward strand.
GATCGCGTCCCTCGGATTGGGCCTTGGCGACCAAGCGTCTCAGGTTGTTCGGGTCGTGCTCGATGTCGGCGTCGGTCAACAGCCGGTATTCCGCGTTCGGCCACCGTTCGTCGGCGTGCCGCAATCCCTGGTGCACCGCCCACAGCTTGCCGGTCCAGCCGGCCGGCGGCGGCTCTCCGCCGATCACCGCCAGGCGATCCGACCCGGCGCCGGCCGCCAGCGCCACGGCGGCGGTGCCGTCCGTGCTTCCGTCGTCGACCACCACCACGTCCAGCCCGCCGGGATAGTCCTGCGCCAGCAACGACGCGACGGTGGCGCCGATGGTCTCCGCCTCGTCGCGGGCGGGGACGACGGCGACCACCGCCGGCCAACGATCCAACTCCGGCGCCCCCTCCGTCAGTCGCTGGTCTCCGCGCCAGAAGCCGCCACGAAAAAACAGGAAGTATAGCCAGGCGACGCACGACCCGGCGGCGAGCACGGCAATGACTGTCCTGGTCATCCGCCTACACCAGGGACGAGGCGGCGCCC
>JAUXFS010000447.1 GCA_030622775.1 Rhodospirillales bacterium
CCTGGCCGCCGCCGCGCACCGTCGCCGCCTACGGCACCTCATCGGCGACGACCAGTGCGCCGACGCCTGCCGGGCCACCGATCTTGTGCGCCGACAGAGACATCATGTGAACGCCCAACGCCTTCATATCGACGACGATCCTGCCGGGCGCCTGAACCGCGTCGCAATGGGCAAGAGCTCCGTACCGCCGCGCCAGCGCGGCTACCGCCGCCACCGGCTGCACGACCCCCGTCTCGTTGTTGGCCAGCATTACCGAAACCAGGGCCGGGACATCTTCGGCGGCGAGCATCGCTTCGAGAGCGTCCAGGTCGACGATTCCATCGCCGTCGACGGGGATAGGCTCGGCGCTTTCGAAAGCGTCCATGACCGAAACATGCTCGATCGACGAAACCAGCACGCGGCTCCGGCCGGCGCCTCGAACCGCCAGCGCATTGGCCTCGGTGCCGCCGCCGGTAAACACCACTTCCGCCACTTCTGCGCCAACCAGAGCGGCGACGCGCTCGCGCGCGTCTTCCACCAGCCGTCGCGCAACACGGCCGTGCCGGTGCACCGATGACGGATTGCCGGTCAACGCCAGTGCGGCCACCACCGCCTCGGCCGCTTCCGGCCTCACCGGCGTGGTGGCATTGTGATCGAGGTAAACCGCGTGTGTCATCGGATCGTCAATTCGTACCCTAACGCGCCGCGGCGGTGAGTTCGGGCCGGCTCGCGTTGAACACCACACGGCTGGTTCCCAGCACGCGTCGATCGCAAACGTCACCGAGGGTTATGGCGCTCAGGTAGAGATAAATCTGATTGCCCAGTTCCTCCCACAGATCATGGGTCAGACACCGCCCTTTGCTGGTGTGACAGCCGGCGGGCGATCCCGGGGTGCACCGGGTCGCCTTGATCGGTTCGTCGACGGCGAGAATGATGTCCGCAATTCTCATGTCGTCCTGGCTCCTGGCCATCAAGTATCCACCCCCGGGACCCCGCACACTATTCACCAGACCGCCTCTGCGCAGCCCACCGAACAACTGCTCCAGATACGAAAGCGAGATCTCCTGCCGTTCGGCAATATCGGCCAAGGCCACGGGCTTGCCGTTGCTGTTACGGGCGAGATCCGCCATCGCCATGACCGCATAACGTCCTTTGGTGCTCAGTTTCACTGCCGTTCTCCTCCAGACCGACCGAGTCGGTTCCTCTGTGTCAAGCTTTCTCGCCCGCGGATACCACCGCGGCGGATCGTCTCTTCGTCACGTTCCGGTCCTCGTTCGCGAATCGGGAACCGTCTCCTCCATCTCGCGGAGACGCTCCTCCAATTCCTCGGTTCTGCCGAGCAGCGCCGCCACTTGACCCCGCAAACCCTCGATGCTGGCCAACACCGGATCGGGGCAACCTTCGGCCGGCGTGCCGTAAGCGACGAACTGCCCCATCGCGGCCCGGTCCCTGGGCAATACCACGTGCGCCGGAATGCCGACCGCGGTCACCCCCGGCGGAACATCCTTGGAGACCACGGCGTTGGCGCCGACGCGGGCTCCCTCGCCCATCGTTACCGGACCGAGAATTTGGGCGCCCGAGCCGACAATGACGCCGTTCCTCAGCGTCGGATGGCGCTTGACCTCGGCCTGCGATCGCGAATCGACCGCCGGGGCTATCCCCCCGAGGGTGACTCCCTGGTAGAGAGTTACGTCATCGTCGATTTCCGATGTTTCGCCGATGACCACGCCATAACCATGGTCGATGACCAGACGCCGCCCGATGGTGGCCCCCGGATGGATTTCGACGCCGGTAAACAATCGCCCGATATGGGAGACGAATCGGCCGATCAGCCGAAAGCCCCGCTTCCAGGCGGCATGGGCCATCCTGTGAATCACGATGGCATGCAGCCCCGGATAGCACAGCACGATTTCAAGGGACGACCGCGCGGCGGGATCGCGAGCCATGAACGCTTGAATGTCCTCCTTGAACCTGTCAAAAGCCATATCCGCTTGAATCCTCTTGAAAACCTTATTCCCTACTATATTTTCTACGGTCTTTCGGGCTTCTTAAAAGGGTGACGTTGCGCCGGGGCGCCACAGCCTCTTCCAACGTGGTGAACGTTTCGAATATAGGATGCCCGAGTAAATTGATCAAGTTTATCCAGCGAGAATCTCTTGTGCCGCAAGCTTATTTCCTGAAAGTTCGTGTTGGAATTGCGGCGGAAGAGATGGGGCTGGCTTGTATGCTGACTGGAGCCAATGCCGGAAGTCATCTTTAGCGGCACCGAGGGTCGACTTGAGGGTCGCTATCACCACTCAAGGCAGGCCGGCGCGCCGATTGCCCTAACATTGCACCCCCGTCCGATTTACCGCGGCACGATGAACAATCGAATCGTGTGCGCCCTTTTCCAGGCGTTTCAACGCCGCGGTTTTTCGGTGTTGCGGTTCAATTTTCGAGGCGTCGGCCGTTCGCAAGGACGGTTCGACAGTGGTCAGGGAGAGCTCAGCGATGCGGCATCGGCGCTGGACTGGATGCAAAGCATCAATCCGAACGCGTCCAAATGCTGGATCGGCGGCTATTCGTTCGGCGCCTGGATCGGCATGCAATTGATGATGCGGCGGCCGGAGATCAGCGGCTTCCTCTCGATAGCCCCACCCGCCGACACCCTCGATTTCTCGTTCCTGGCCCCGTGCCCGTCATCGGGATTGATCCTTCACGGCGATCGAGACGAGTTGGTACCGTCCGCGGCGGTCGTCAAGCTGGTCAACAAGCTGAACCATCAAAAGGGCATCACCATCGACTATCGGGAGGTCTCCGGGGCCGACCATCTGTTTTCGGGCCACATGGCGGAACTCTCCGCCGCGGTCGAGGACTACCTGGACAAGGCGCTCGCCGAACCGAGCTAGTACCGACTAGGGGCTGGTGGCGACCTCGCTTGCGGGCCGGCGCAGTTCGCCGCCGGTTTGCGGCGCGCGGACACCGGTCGTCGACGGCAGGCTCAGAGGCATGCCGAGGACCGATCGCACCGCGAGGAAGGCGAACGCCTGCGCCTCCACCCCG
>JAUXFS010000443.1 GCA_030622775.1 Rhodospirillales bacterium
CGATTCGGAAATGAACATGCTCGCGGCGGCACGCCGCCTGGCCACGCTCCGCGACGTGACGGTCCGCACCACCCTCCTCGGCGCCCATGCCGTCCCCCCCGAATACGCCGGCGACGCCGACCGCTACATCGATCTTGTTTGCGAGGAGATGATCCCCAGGGTCGCCGCCGCCGGCCTCGCCGACGCGGTCGACGGGTTCTGCGAGGCCATCGCCTTCGACCGGCAACAGATCCGCCGAGTGTTCGAGACGGCGCGCGCTCATGGTCTTCCGGTCAAGCTCCACGCCGAGCAGCTTTCCAACATGGACGGCGCGGCGTTGGCGGCCGAATTCGGCGCCCTCTCCGCAGACCATCTCGAGCACCTGGACGCCGACGGCGCCGATGCCCTGGCGCGCGCCGGAACCGTCGCCGTGCTGCTGCCGGGCGCCTTCTACTTTCTTGGCGAGACACGGGTGCCGCCGGTCGACATGCTGCGCGAGCGCGGCGTGCCACTGGCGGTGGCGACCGACAGCAATCCGGGCTCGTCGCCGTTGACCTCGCTGCTTCTCGCCATGAACATGGCGGCGACGCGGTTCCGCCTCACCGCCGAGGAGGCGCTCGCCGGAACGACCCGGGAAGCGGCCCGCGCCCTCGGCCTCGCCGATGGGTGCGGGACGTTGGAGACGGGCAAGTGGTGCGACCTGGCGGTGTGGGACATCGAACGGCCGGCCGAACTGGTCTACCGGATGGGTTTCAATCCGCTCCATGCCCGCGTTAGGAGGGGCCAATGAACGCAACAGTGAACGCAACCGTACTGATCCGCCCGGGGACGATGACCCTCGCCGACTGGCGCCGGATCTACCGCGGAGCGTCCTGGTCCATCGACGATGCGGCGAGGCCGCGGATCGAGGCCGGGGCGGTGGCGGTCGAGCGCCTGGTGGCCTCCGACGAAGCGGTCTACGGGATCGACACCGGTTTCGGGAAACTGGCCCAGACCCGGATTGAAACCGGCAAGCTCGCCGAACTCCAGCGCAATCTCGTCCTCTCCCATGCCGCCGGGGTCGGCCCACCGTTGTCGCCGCCGGTGGTCCGCCTGGTAATGGCGCTGAAGGCCGCGAGCCTCGGCCACGGGGTCTCGGGCGTCCGCTGGTCGACCCTGACCCATCTCGCCGCCATCGCCGCGTACGGGCTCGTCCCGGTGATCCCGTCCCAGGGGTCGGTGGGCGCTTCCGGCGACCTGGCGCCCCTCGCCCACCTCGCCGCGTCGATGATCGGCGTCGGCGAGATCATCGTCGCCGGCGAGCGCGTCTCCGCCGAAACGGCGTTGACCCGGGCCGGCCTCGAGCCGCTGGCGTTCGGCCCCAAGGAGGGACTGGCCCTGCTCAACGGCACCCAGGTGTCGACGGCGCTCGCCCTCGCCGCGCTTTTCGAGATCGAGCGGGTGTTCGAGGCGGCGCTGGTCGCCGGCGCGATGTCGGTCGACGCCGCGCTCGGCTCCGCCGTGCCGTTCGATCCGCGGATCCACGCGGTGCGTCCCCACCCCGGCCAGCGGGACGTCGCCCTGGCGATGGCGGCGCTGACCGCCGACAGCGAGATCCGCGCGTCCCACGCCGACTGCGGCAAGGTCCAGGACCCGTACTCGCTGCGCTGCCAGCCACAAGTGATGGGCGCCTGCCTCGATCAGTTCCGCTATGCCGCCGCCATCCTCGAGCGCGAGGCCGACAGCGTCACCGACAACCCGCTGATCTTCGCCGAGGACGGGATCGCCCTGTCCGGGGGCAATTTCCATGCCGAGCCGGTCGCCTTCGCCGCCGACGCCATCGCCATCGCCCTCGCCGAGACGGGCTCGATGTCGGAACGCCGGATCGCCATGCTGACCGACGGCACCATAAGCGGCCTGCCGATGTTCCTCGCCGACCGCCCCGGCATCGACAGCGGGATGATGATCGCCCACGTGACCGCGGCGGCGCTCGCCGCCGAGAACCGTCAGCGGGCGGCGCCGGCGAGCATCGACAGCATCCCGACGTCCGCCAACCAGGAGGACCACGTGTCGATGGCGACCCACGCCGCGCGCCGCCTTCACGACATGGTCGCGAACGCCGCGAACATCGTCGCCATCGAGGTGCTGGCGGCCGCCCAGGGGATCGACGTTCACGCGCCGCTTCGCTCGAGCCCGGTGCTCGAAGGCGCCAAGGCGCGGCTGCGTGAATGGGTGCCGCCATTGAAACACGACCGTTTCCTCGCCCCCGACATCGCCGCCGCCTGCCGCCTCGTCCGCGACGGCACCCTGGCGGAACGCGCCGCCGACGCTCTCGCGCCGGTCCGGTTCGAGGAGGCTCGACGTTGACCGCCATCGTCGTCGAGCCCCGGAATGCCCCGCTGATCCTCAGCATGCCCCATGGCGGCCGGGAGATGCCGGACCATCTGGCCGAGCGGCTGAACGGACGAGGCCGGGCGATGGTCGACACCGACTGGTGGATCGAGCGGCTCTACGACTTCGCCGACCAACTCGATGCGACGGTGGTGCGGACGACGATCTCGCGCTACGTCATCGACGTCAACCGGGACCCGTCCGGCGCGTCGCTGTATCCGGGACAGGCGTCGACCGGCCTGTGTCCGCTCACCACTTTCGACGGCGAGCCGATCTGGCGGCCCGGATCCGATCCGGACGACGCCGAGATCGCCGAGCGCCGCACCCTCTTTTTCGAGCCGTACCACCAGGCGTTGACCGGACAGATCGAGCGCCTACGGGCGGCCCACGGGTTCGTCCTCCTCTACGATTGCCACTCGATCCGATCGCGGGTCCCGAGGCTGTTCGACGGTGAACTGCCGGACTTCAACATCGGCACCAACTCGGGGACGAGTTGCGCGCCGGGGGTCCGCATCGCCGTGACCGAAGCCTGCGCCACGGCACAGGGATATTCCAGCATCGTCGACGGCCGCTTCAAGGGCGGCTGGATCACCCGGTGCCATGGCCGGCCGGACGCCGGCGTTCATGCCGTTCAGATGGAACTGGCGCAGCGCACCTATATGGAGGAAGCTCCGCCATGGACCTTCGACGACGCC
>JAUXFS010000204.1 GCA_030622775.1 Rhodospirillales bacterium
ATATCAAGGGGCGCGAGGGAATCCTGAAGGTTCACGTGAGGGATGTGCCCCTTGCCGAGGATGTCGATTTAAAGCTCATTGCACGCGGAACACCGGGATTTTCCGGTGCGGATCTCCGTAACGTGGTCAATGAGGCGGCGCTTCTTGCAGCACGTTTTGATCAGAAGAATGTCACCATGCTCGATTTTGAGGAAGCAAAAGATAAGGTATTAATGGGGGCGGAACGAAGGAGTATGGTAATTTCTGAAAAGGAAAAAGAAAGTATTGCATACCATGAGGCCGGGCATGCCGGCTCGATACCGAGGGCCTGATCGGCCCTCCCCATGTTCACGGCGATCTCCAGCAGTCCGTTGGCGTTCTCGTACCAGAAGGCCTGTCCGGGCGGTACGTCGGAGAAGGTCTCGGCCCGTTTCAACCGCCGCCCGGAAACGAGCACTTCCGCCGTCGCGGGCACGACCGAAGCGCGCACGCCGGTCATCGCATTGCCGAACACATCCACATAAACGATCTCCGCGAGATCGTCGGGCCAGTCGAGACGACGGATCTCGTCGATCGGGTGTTCCCGGCCGCTCGGCGATCCGTTTTTCGCGATTCGTGCCGCCACCGGCGCAAACAGGTCACGGCCGTGAAAAGTGGGCGATAACCTCTCGGGCCGCCAGGTTACGTGCCACCATCGCGGCGTCTCCTTGGACCGGCGGATGACCAGTTCGAACAAACCGTTCTCGGGTCCCACGTACCACCGGCCATCGGCCAGCAACACGCTGGCCATCCGCAAACCGCCGACGCCGGGGTCGATAACCGACAGAAATACCGTCCCTGGCGGGAATTCCTCGACATAGGCGGCCAACAGGTAGGCGGCAGCCCGTGGATTGTGGGTCGGCGCGTCGGCAAACAGGTCGATGATCTCGACCTGCGGCGCCTCGCGGCGGAGCACCGCCTTGACCTGACCGGTATAGGGTCCGGTGAGACCAAAATCGGTGAACAATACGATCATCGGACCACGCCCCCGGGCCGCAAAACTGAACCCACCCCCGCTTTCGCCTCAGGATGGCCCAGGACGTCCCCGGTGTCCAGGCGCGAGGTCGACAGGAAATCGACGGCCTGCAGGCTTACCGCTCAGACGGCAGCGGCAAAACACAGAGTAATTACTATTTTTAGTTGATATTCCGCAATCGATTTGGCACAATATCCCCTAATACGGGATATTGGAAAATATGGACGACCTCTCGATGCATCCGACCGAGTCACGATTGCTGAGCTGCCGCTTGACGATGGCGGAGATCACTTACCATCTCCCCGATTATCCCGCGCTGCTGCAAAGCTTCGTTTGGCAGGATTTCGATATCGCGCCGGCATTTCCCGCGCTTACGCGCTTTCTCGATTTCTGGCAGCACAACCTGGATGGTCGATTGCACTCGGTCACCGTGACCGCGGCGACGCTGACCAAGCCGGCGGAGTTCCGCTACGCCGATACCGTTCTTACCCTACATTAGGGCCCTACACTAGGGTCCCGACCCTACGGGAAAACCGGCAACGGGGCCGCGAACGGCCCCGATCCCGCGGCCTACGCCGGAAGCGGCTCGTTGCCCGCCACCAGACCTTGCACCATCTTTGTCACCTTGTCGAAGGCGCGCACCTCGAGTTGACGCACCCGCTCGCGGCTGACCCCGTAGACCCCGCCCAGTTCCTCGAGGGTCATCGGGTCGTCCTTGAGCCGGCGTTCGGTGAAAATGTGCCGTTCGCGTTCCGGCAGTTCCTTCAGCGCCCGCATCAACAGGCCGCGCCGGTAGCTCGTCTCCTCGTTGTCGCCGACCAGCGTCTCGGGATCCGGCGAACCGTCGACGAGGATGTCCTGGAACTCCGGTCCGTCTCCGTCATCCCCGGTGCGAGACGCGTTCAGCGACACGTCCCGCGCCGCGAGGCGGCGATCCATGGCGATGACGTCCTGCCGCGACACAGAGAGGCTCTCGGCGACGAGGTCCGCCTGTTCGGGGTCGAGCTCGCCGTTGCTCACGATGTTGAGGTTTCTCTTGATCCGCCCGAGACTGAAGAACAGCTTCTTCTGCCCCGCCAGGGTGCCCACCTTCACCATCGACCACGAGCGCAGAACGTATTCGGTGATCGACGCCCGGATCCACCACATGGCGTATGTCGCGAGGCGGAAGCCCTTGTGCGGCTCGAACTTCTTCACCGCTTTCATCAGCCCGATGTTGCCTTCGCTGATCAGATCGGACACCGGCAGGCCGTAACCGCGGTATCCCATGGCGATCTTCGCGACCAGCCGCAGATGGCTGGTGACCAGCTTGTGGGCGGCGTCCCTGTCGTCGTGTTCACGCCAGCGCACCGCGAGCATGAACTCCTCGTCTCCCGATAGCATCGGGAACGCCCAGATCTCCCGGAAGTAACGGGACAATCCCTGTTCCGACTGAACGGCTGGTATGCTCAGAGTGCTCATCTCGTACAATCTCCCCAATCATTCTCTTCGCTTCGCCACGGATGGCGTCGCGCGGCGGACGTCTCGGGCCGAACCCGATCGCCCATCCGCAATCGCGGCTCCCAAGGGGGGCGCCGCATAACCCGTCAAACGCAGTAGGGAGACAAACACCAATTCACCATTGGCCATACCCTCCTATCGAAGCAATATGCCGATCGCAGACCTCGACTTGCCGATCTCACCGGGCAGCCCAATTCGGCGCCGCCTCGAGACCGCTGCGTCTGATCCGCAAATTGATCTAATATCCGATAAAAGTCAAGGGGTTTTCGCGGCCCGCTCCCCATGCCGCCGCCTGCCGCCTGTTTCGGCGCGTTGGAACCGACGAACGCGGTGGCGGCCCCCCCCGATGTCGACCGGCGGCGGCTCGATTTGACCGATCCGGCTCCCTCGATTCGGCTCCTCGATCCGGGCCCTCGATTGCGCCGCCGCGCCGGCAAGAAACACACCGGCGACATCCCGGGTTCCCGTGGCGACAAAGGCCATGATGTGGGGCCGGCCCGGCTTCTGTTGCATTTTAATAAATATATCGATCAATAGTGTATAACGGTCTTCATAGTTTGCCTTTAATAAAACATGTTGGACTTATTTCTTTTTCCTTTACTATGAAATGTGGGGGCAAGCCTCTTGTATGGTGGTTGACATGACTACGGGCGCATTCAAAACCAACAGGGCCCGCGACGCACTCGTGCCCCTGCACCGCCGTCTTGCCAGTCGTTTCCACGGCCTGGTCGAGGACGCGCGGGGCGGAGTCGCCGTGTTTCTGGCTCTCGCGATCATTCCGCTCATGTGTTTCATCGGCATCGGTTTCGATACCGCTCGGGCCTACATGGTCAAATCCCGGCTGGGATCGGCGGTCGACGCGGCCGGGCTCGCCGGCGGCGCCAGCTTCTTTCTCCCCACCCGCGACGCAGACATCACCATGTTCTTCGACGCCAACTTTCCTCAGGGCTATATGAACGCCCTGGTCGACGGTCCCGACATCGTCGTCGACGAAATCAACGAGAAGATCCAGATCAGCGCGACGGCGACCGTCGCCACCACGTTCATGCGCCTCGTCGGCCACGAGCACGTCACCGTCTACGCCGAGGCCGAGGTCACCCGTCAGATGAAGGCCCTCGACGTGGTCCTGTCGATCGACGTCTCCGGATCGATGAACAACTCGGCGCCCGGCGGCGGCTCGCGCATCGACGCGGCCAAGGAAGCGGCGAACGAGCTCATCGACATCCTGTTCGGCGTCGACTCCACCGAGGAATTCATGAGCATCGGCCTGGTGCCGTGGAGCGCCAAGGTCAACGTGATGCTCGACGGTCAGCCCTACGACTCGGGCGCCACCACCACGTTGGCGGTTCCGGGGTTCACCAATCCCGAGACCGGCGCCGCCCAGAGCGTCGTCTACTACGCCAACAACTCGCCGGTGCCGCTGCTGGCGCCGCCGCCGGCCGACTGGCGGGGATGCGTGTTCAACCGCTACATCGACGACGGCACCGACGACAACGACGGCGACATCCGCTACGGCCCGTCCTCCGGCGCCGGCGCCGACTGGCCGGCGTGGCAGCCGGTGTTTTCCGGCGCCGACCCGAACTGGGGCGGCGAGCCGCTGCCGGGACCGGCCGATTGCGGCCTCAACGTCGGCGGCGAGGAATGCACGCGGTGCACCAACAGCCGGATCACGCCGCTGACCCACGTCAAGGCGGAGATCGTCGACGCGGTCGACGGCCTCAGCGCCACCGGCAACACCAACATCCCGGCGGGGCTGGGATGGGCGTGGCGGGTGCTGTTGCCGCCGGCGCCGTTCACCGAGGCCGAGATCGATCCCAACTACGACCGCGACCAGGCGATCGTGCTGCTGACCGACGGCGAGAACTGCCCGCGCTCCGGCGACGGCTACAAGCGGGTGTTCGGCAGTTGCACCGGCGGCCGCGCCGAGATGAACGACCGGCTGCGGATGCTGGCGGACAACGTCAAGGGCGACGGCGTAATCGTCTACGTCGTCCAGTTCGCCAACGCCGGCACCGACCTGCAGGCGCTGCTGCAGGACGTGGCCAGCGGCCCCGACGCGCCGTACTACTACTACGCGCCGGACCGCGCCTCGCTGCGCCAAGCGTTCCGCGAGGTCGCCAACAACCTGTCGATGCTGCGGCTGTCCAAGTAGCCCCGGCCCAAGTAGCCCCGGCCGCCGGCGGCGGGCCAGCCCCGCCGCCGGCGCGCGCCCAAGCGCCGCCGACAGAGTCTCCCTACGCCCCCTCACCTAACCTCTCCCCACCGGGGCGAGGAACGAAGCAGCAGACGCCCCCATCCCTGATCCCTGATCCCTGTTTTGTATACCTTTTGCATACTTCTCCGGCGGTTTTGTCTACCTTCGTTACGCCCCCGTGGCGGTCAAGCCATTGATTCAAAACAAAACCACCCCGCAGCCAACGTGAAAGGTAGTCAAAAGTATATAAAAGTAGACATTTTTCGAACCTAACGCC
>JAUXFS010000122.1 GCA_030622775.1 Rhodospirillales bacterium
ATGGACGTGGTCTTCGCACAGGCGCACCGGATTCTGGTTCTGAACCGTGGCGCGTTGATCGCCGAAGGGACCGGCGAGGAGATCCGCGCGAACCCGCTGGTTCAAGAAGTGTATCTGGGCGGCGGCGCGGTGTTCAAGGGCGGCGAGAAGACGGGCGAGACGGAGGCGTCGCATGCTTGAAGTCGAGGGCATCAACACGTTCTACGGCCAGGCTCATATTCTGCGCGACGTGTCGCTCACCGTTGGCGACGGCGAAGTGGTCGCCCTGCTCGGGCGCAATGGCGCCGGCAAGTCGACGACAATGAAGTCGATCATGGGTTTGGTGCGTCCGAGGCGCGGCACCGTGCGCTACGACGGCGAAGAGGTCCAGGGCCGCTCGCCGCACCAGATTTGCCGTCTCGGCCTCAGCTACGTACCCGAAGAGCGCCGGATTTTTTCGGGCCTGACGGTGCTCGAAAACCTCGAGGTCGGCCGTCGCGACCCCCGGCCGAATGTGCCGGAGTGGAGTATCGATAGGCTCTTCGAGTTGTTCCCGAACCTCGCCGAGCGGCGCGGCAATCTGGGCGGCCAGTTGAGCGGGGGCGAACAGCAGATGCTAACCATCGCCCGCACGCTCATGGGAAACCCGAGACTGGTGCTGCTCGACGAGCCCTCGGAAGGCATCGCGCCGGTGATCGTCGAGCAGATGGCGAACGTGATCGTGTCGCTCAAGCGCGAGGGCCTCGTCGTGCTGATCTCGGAGCAAAACCTGTATTTCGCCAAGCTTGTTTCGAATCGGGCCTATATAATCGAGAAGGGAGAGGTCAAATTCCAGGGAACCTTCGACGATCTCGAGGCCCGTCCGGAAGTGCGCCAGAGGTATCTGGCGCTTTAGATTGTGCAGGAGGCGTATTGGGAAAGGGATTGGATCGACGACGCATCCGGATCCCCAAGGCCAAGGAACCGGACGCGTCCGGCGACCGCTACCGGCTCGAAGAGCAGGTGGGCTATCTGCTGCGCACGGCGCAGCAACGCCATACCGCGATCTTTAGCGAGGAGATGCCGTTGGGCCTGACGCCGACCCAGTTCGCGGCGTTGTCCAAGCTCAAGGAGGTCGGGCCCTGTTCGCAGAACCAACTGGGCCGGCTTACGGCGATGGACGTCGCCACCATCAAGGGCGTGGTTGACCGTCTTAGGGCGCGCCATCTGGTTGTTACGATGCCTGATTCGACCGACCGGCGGCGCATGCTCATCGACCTGACGACCACAGGGCACAAGACGGTCACCGAAGCGCAACGTGCGGGCAAGGCGATTACGGAACGCACGCTCGAAATGCTTTCGTCGCGCGAGCGTGTCTCGCTGCTGCGGCTTCTGGCGAAGATTTCCGGCTGAATTCTTAGAGTCCGACGAGCTCGGGCAGGGTGGTCGCCGGCGGCGTGTTGCGGCTGCGGTGGCTGCGGACCACGCCGTCGATGATCGTCATCCCGACCCCCGGCAGGTTGCCCTGCCGGATCGACTCGAGGATCGTCCGCCCCGGCGCGTGCTGGGCCCGGTCGATCAGGATGAAATCGGCCGCCTTGTCGTGCTCGATGATCCCGCTGTCCAGTTCGCGCATTCGCGCGGTGTTGCCGGTGGCGAAGCAGAACGCGGTTTCGGCCGGCACGTCGCCGAGCGCCGAGAGCATCGCGATCATTCGCAGGATGCCGAGCGGCTGAACGCCCGACCCGGCCGGAGCGTCGGTGCCGAGGATGACGCGCTCGAGTTGGTTGAGCTCGCTCGCCGTGCGCAGCGCCAGGAGCGCCGAGCGCTCGTTGCCGTTGTGCACAAGCTCGATGGCGCGCTGGCACTGCTCGCAGAGGCAGACGATCTGGTCGTCCGGCAGGGCGGTGTGGCCGCCGTTGATGTGGCCGATAATGTCGGCGTCCGCCGCCAGCACCACATCCTTGTCGATCAGGCCCGAGCCGGGGATCGACGGGCCGCCGGTATGGATGGTGGACTGGATGCCGTATTTGCGCGCCCACTTCACCATCTGCCGCGCGGTTTCGCCCGTCTTGACCGAACCGAGGCCGACCTCGCCGAGCAGGGTGACGCCGGCGTCGGCCAGGTCCTTGAAGTCCTCTTCGACCATGCCCTCTTCGAGCACCGGCGCGCCGGCGAGTATTTTCACCCCCGAGGGGCGGAAATTCTCGTAGCAGCGCTGCGAGGCGATCGCCATCGCCTTCAGCCCGACGATGTCCTTGGGGCGGCCGGGCACGTGCACCTCGCCGGCCGAGATCATCGTCGTCACGCCGCCATGCAGGCACGAATCGATCCAGTTCAACTGCTGCTGGCGCGGTGTGTAGTCGCCGATCACCGGATGCACATGACTGTCGATCAGCCCGGGGGCGACGGTCACGCCCTTGGCGTCGACGATGGTGTCGGCGCGATCAACGTCCAGCTCGTTCTCGCGGCCGATTTCAGCGATCCTGCCGTCGATGCAGACGACGCAATCCGCATCGAGAATCGGCTGCTCGAGCTTGCCCGACAGCAGCAGCCCGATGTTCCGGATCACCAGCTTGTTTGAGTGCTCGCTCACGTCTTCCTCCTCCCGGTCGCGGGTTCCGTCAGTTTCTCACGGCGCCATCCTGATTGTCCACAGACCTGACCACGAGCATCGAACCCGTTCGATTGACGATTGACTCGTTGAGGCTCAACCGCTAGAAAAATCGTTCGTATACAAATAAGATACGGGCGGGAAGTCGACGCCGCGTGGCCCCGAGAGGGGGCCCGAGAGAGCGCACGAAACGACCGCGGAAGACGATCGCCTCGGTGAGGCGCCGTCAACGGCGGCCAACTCGGCGCAATGGAGTCAACACAATGCGCAAACATCTGCACATCGATCTCGGTGATCACTCCGTGCGCACCGAGGAATTGCACGGCGCGGCGCTGGCGGAAGCCGGGCGGTACCTGATCGCCAAAACCCTCCTCGAACTCGGCGTCGCGACGGTCGACCCGCTGTCTCCCGCGAACCCGATGATCTTCTCCGCCGGACCGTTCGCGGGGACGAATTTCTCCAACGCCAATCGCCTGAGCGTGGGCTGCAAGAGCCCGCTCACCGGCGGGATCAAGGAGGCGAACGCGGGCGGCACCTTCGCCCTGGCGCTCGGCCAATTGCAGATCGCCGGTTTCACCCTGAATGGGGCCTCGGACGAATGGGTCGTGATCCGCGTTCCGAGGGAGGGGCCGGTCACGTTCGAACCGGCGGAACCCTATCTGGGCAAGGGCAACTTCGAAGCCGCGGCGATGCTGCATGAGAAGTACGGCAAGAAAGTCAGCGTCGGGCTGTGCGGGCCGATCGGCGAATATCAAGGCCTCGTGGCCGGGATCGCGTTCAGCGACACCGAAAATCGCCCGACCCGCTTCGCGGCGCGCGGCGGCGTCGGCGCGGTGATGGGTTCGAAGAAGGTCAAGGCCATTGTCGTCGACATGCACAAACTGCCGCCCCTCCATGACCGTAAGAAGGTCATCGGCGCGGTGAAGGTCTATGGCCGGAAACTGGGCGAGTCCCCGGCGGTACAGGCGATGAAGAAGCATGGCACCGCCATGGTCGCCGATTACACCAACCTGGTCGGCGGGCTGCCGGTGAACAACTTCAGCGCCGGCCAGCAGACGCGCTCCGAGGACGGGCCGCTCAAAATGGGTGGGGACTACATCCGCGAGCGCAACGTGGCTCGCGGCGGCGAGCCGGAACACGCCTGCATGCCCGGGTGTCAGATCATGTGCAGCAACGTCTATGCCGACGAGAACGGCGACGAGATGGTCTCGCCGCTCGAATACGAGACCCTCGGCCTGATGGGCACCAATTGCGGCCTGACCGATCCCGATGACGTGGCCAGGCTGAACGCCGTCGCAAACGATCTCGGCATCGATACGATCGAGATCGGCGCGATGCTGGCCGTGCTGATGGAGGCGGGTCAGGCCGAATTCAGCGACACCGCTTTCATGGCCGCGGCGCTCGACGATATCCGCGCCGGCAACGACCGTGGCCGGTTTCTCGCGCAGGGCACCGCTCGCGTCGGAGAGCATTTCAATGCCACCCGCATTCCGGTCATCAAGAAACAGGCGATCAGCGCCTACGACCCACGGGTCATCGAGGTGACCGGTGTCTCGATGATGGTGACCGCGCAGGGGGCGGACCACACCGCCGGCAACCTGCCCACCTTCGAGTGCAAGGGAAAGACGGTCGCGGATCTGGTGGAGGCGAGCTACGACATCCAGGTCTTCAGCGCCGTGGCGGATTCGACCGGCCTCTGCGTCTTCGGCCGCTCGGTGACGAACACCAACCTGGACCTGATCGCGAATGCGATCAACGACGCCCATGACGCGCGGGTCGACTCGGAGTTCATTCTGAATATCGGCCGTGAAACGCTGCGTCTCGAGCACGAGTTCAACATCGCCGCGGGCTTCACCGACGACGACGACGAACTGCCGGCCTTTTTCCGCGAGGAATCGTTGGCGCCCACCAACAAAATGGCGCGTCTGCATAGCGGCGAAGTCAATCGGCACATGCGCGAAATCGAGAAGCGCTTTCCGAACGGATGACGACCGCGTTACGGCGGGGTTTTCGGGTGCGCGCCCGCGTTTGTTAAGCCTTGACAGGGTTCGATTCTCAGCCTGATACTCGTTAGCATGCCACTTATACCAATGACCGTTGGTATTAAATGGAAGCCGAATGGAAGTCGACCGACTGTACGATTCATCGCTCCCGTGACGCTCGAGGACGCACTCGAGCCGCTGGTGTCGGGCGGATTTACCAATCGGCAAGCAAGGGAGGTAAGACATGAAACACGGACAGACGTTGCTCAACCGCCGCCGCGTCCTCGCCGGGATCGGGGCGCTTGGCGCCGCGAGCGTCGTGGGAGCCGCGACGAAATTCAGTGTGGCGTTTGCCCGGGGCGCAATTGGTCCAGGCGAGAACGCCGTGCTGCTGGTGGTCGACATGCAGAACTGTTTCCTGCCGGGCGGCACGCTGCCGGTCAAGGGCGGCAACGAAATCATCCCGATCATCAACGAGCTTGGCAAGAAGTTCGCCAACATCGTCATGACCCAGGACTGGCATACCGAGCACCATACGTCGTTCGCCTCCAGTCATCCCGGCAAGAACCCCTTCGAGACCATGGAGTTGTCTTACGGCACCCAGGTTCTATGGCCCGACCATTGCGTACAGGGTTCCGAAGACGCGATGCTGGCGGAGGGCCTCGACCTCCCCCATGCCCAGCTCATCATTCGCAAGGGCTATCACAACGAGGTCGACAGCTATTCGACCTTCGTCGCCGCCGACAAGAAAACCAAGACCGGCCTGACCGGCTATCTGCTGGAACGCGGCCTGACCGAAGTCTATGTCTGCGGGCTCGCCACCGACTTCTGCGTCAGTTGGTCGGCCGTCGACGCGCGCGCGGCCGAACTCACCGTCTCGGTGATCGAGGACGCCTGCCGCGGCATCGACCTCAACGGCTCGGTCGCCGCCGCTTGGAAGTCGATGGCGGCGGCCGGCGTAAAGCGAATCCAGTCGACGGACATCGCCTGACGCGACGCCGCTACCGCTCCGCCCCAACCTGGCCGAAGAATATCGGCGAAAGCCGAAGGGTATTCCCTTTGCCGGCGAGACCGCGGATCGTCGGCAGCTGCCCTCCAGGCCCCTGTAGACCATTCCGCACCCCATGTGATGGCCTTCCGAGGGCAACCGCCCGCAACGCTCAAGCGCGCAAACGGACGCGCGGTTCATATCAACGCAGGTTGGTATCACCTGACCGGGCGCATGGAGCCGGTGTTGCGGTCCACCTCGAACTTCTGAACCAGGGAGCCGTCGACGGTGACGACCTCGGCGAGGTAGGTGCTTTCGTCCATCTTGGTCACCTTGCCCGCCGTCAGCCGTTTGTTGCCCATCCACGCGAAGTGGCCCTCGATGATGTCCTTGATGTTCTCGGCCGAGAGATCCTTGTTGGTGGCGAAGGGACCGCCCGGTCCCATGCCCAGGCCGATCATGCCGCCCATCATGCCGCCATGCATTTGACCACGCATTTGGCCGCGCATGCCGCCACCCTTGCCGCCACCCATCATGCCGTGGCCCTTGCCGCGGCCGCCCGTCATTTCCGGACAGGGTGACGCGGCGCCCGCGCCTTGAGCGCCCGGCATGCCCCGCCGGCCCGACATACGACCCTGCATTTGCCCCGGCATCTGCTGGCGGTCCTGCATCTGGCCCTGCATTTGCTCCCCCGTCTGTCCGCCCGTCTGTGCGCCCGTCTGTGCGCCCGTCTG
>JAUXFS010000084.1 GCA_030622775.1 Rhodospirillales bacterium
GACGGGCTGATCAAGGCCTGGCGGGAAGGCCGCGTGCGTTAGTTCCCTGATCTCGGAGTTGACGTTGACGACAGGAGCGGGGGCTCGTCTCCCGCTCCTTTTTTATCCGGCGCCCTCTTTCTCGTGCGGGACGCCAATCGTTCCCCGGAAACGGCAGCGGTCGGACGGCAAACGGGGACCATGTTCGAATTCGAAAATGATCGGACCTTGACACGCGATTTCGAGCAAAGGATTATGCTCGTTGTTGGCGAAATCCAACGAACGCCGGGCCGCTCGAAATCGAGAAAGGCCCTGCGAAAAATGGTCGGGGAGGGACATCGGGTGACGGACAGGCGGAGCTTATCTGCCATTGACCCGGATACGACGGAGATCCGAACGGCGCCTTCGATCGACCGAACCGGGAATTTCACCCATCGTCAAAGATACCGTCATGAAATCGTCGCGTGTGCCGGGATAGGGTTACGGCCGCCCGCATCGGCCGGCTTTGCCGTGCGCGGCCGGAGGTCGAGGTCGATACGATCGAACCGGTGCACGCTGAAATCATCAAGTGAAGATGCAAGTCGAACAAAGGAGGAAACCCCATGCATAAACCTGCGCTAACGTTCGCAGTCGCGGCCGCCATCATCGGCGGCATGGTCACGACCGCCAACGCCCAGACCGAGATCCAGTGGTGGCACGCCATGGGCGGCGCGCTGGGTGAAACGGTCAACGACATCGCCGCCGGCTTCAACCGGAGCCAGTCCGATTACGTGGTCAAGGCGGTCTACAAAGGCAATTATACCGAGACGATGACCGCCGGCATCGCCGCCTTCCGCTCGGGCAAGCCGCCCCACATCATGCAGGTGTTCGAGGTCGGCACGGCGACGATGATGGCCGCCGAGGGCGCCATCTATCCCGTCTACCAGCTGATGAAGGACCATGGCCTGGCGTTCGATCAGAGCCGCTACATTCCCGCCGTCGTCGGCTACTACACCACCACCGACGGCAACTTGCTGTCGATGCCTTTCAACAGCTCGACTCCGGTGGTGTTCTGGAACAAGGAGGCGTTCGCCAAGGCCGGTCTCGACCGGGCGCCCAAGACCTGGGAGGAAATGGGCGAGTTCTCCAAGAAGATCATCGCCTCCGGCGGCGCCGAGTGCGGCTTCACCATCGGCTGGCAGTCGTGGTCCATGCTCGAGAACTTCAGCACCTGGCACAACGTGCCCTTCGCGACCAAGGAGAATGGGTTCGCCGGGCTCGACACCGAGTTCGTCTTCAACAGCCCGCTGCACGTCAAGACCATCGAGCAGCTGCAGTCCTGGCAGAAGGACAAGATCTTCACCTACGGCGGCCGCCGGGGCGAGGGCAACCCGCTGTTCGGCGACGGCAAGTGCGCCATGCTGATCAATTCCTCGGCCTATTACAGCGGGCTCAAGAAGAGCACCAAGTTCGACTTCGGCACCAGCGAGCTTCCCTACTGGTCGGAGGTCAAGGGCGCGCCCCAGAACAGCATCATCGGCGGCGCCACGCTGTGGGTGCTCAAGGGCCATCCGAATGAAGAATACGCCGGGGTGGGCGCATTCATGAACTACCTGTCGGATGTCTTCGTTCAGACCTTCTGGCACCAGAACACCGGTTACGTGCCGATCACCAACGCCGCCTACGAGCTGACCAAGCGCTCGGGCTATTACGAGAAAAACGAGGGACGCGACGTCGCCATCATCCAGATGAGCGCCAAGGCGCCGACGGCCAACTCCAAGGGCCTGCGCCTCGGCAACTTCGTGCAGATCCGCGATATCATCAACGAGGAGCTCGAGGGCATCTGGGCGGGCAACAAGACCGCCCAGGAGGGGCTGGACGAAGCCGTCGCCCGCGGCAACAAGCTGCTGCGCAAGTTCGAGAAGGCCCACAGCAAGTAACCGGTCTCCGGACCAACCGGGGCCGTTCGCCGACGCGGCGGGCGGCCCCCGTCCGGTTCCCCGGCATCCGCATCGGAGCTCCGCCGCATGGAAAAGCGCGTCGTCTTCAGCAACAACTGGCTGCCCTATCTGCTGCTCGCCCCCCAGATCATCATCACCTTCATCTTTTTCATCTGGCCGGCGAGCCAGGCGCTTTTCCAGTCGGTACTGGTGGAAGATCCCTTCGGGCTGGCGCGGGAGTTCGTCTGGCTCGAGAACTTCGAGGAGCTCTTCTCCGACCCCTACTATCTCGATTCCATGGGGGTCACGGCGGTTTTCAGCGTCTCGACTTCCCTGCTGGCGCTGTCGTCGGGGCTGCTTCTGGCGGTGATGGCCGACCGGGCGATCAAGGGCGCGACGTTCTACAAGGGCGCCCTGTTGTGGCCCTATGCGGTGGCCCCGGCGGTGGCCGGCGTGCTGTGGCTGTTCCTGTTCAGCCCGTCGAACGGCGTCATCGGCCTGTCGCTGAAGGCGATGGGTTACGACTGGAACCATGTGCTGAACGGTGGCCAGGCGATGTTCCTGGTGGTGATCGCCGCCGCCTGGAAGCAGATCGCCTATAACTTCCTGTTCTTCCTGGCCGGCCTGCAGATGATCCCCAAGTCACTGCTCGAGGCGGCCGCCATCGACGGCGCCGGAACCGCCAAGCGGTTCTGGACCATCGTGTTTCCGCTGCTGTCGCCGACGACGTTTTTCCTTCTGGTGGTCAACGTGGTCTATGCCTTCTTCGACACCTTCGGCATCATCCACGCGGTCACCTCCGGCGGCCCGGCCGGGGCGACCAACATCCTGGTCTACAAGGTTTTCAACGACGGCTTCGTCGGCCTCGATCTCGGCGGCTCGGCGGCCCAGTCGGTGGTGCTGATGGTCATCGTCGTCAGCCTGACCGTCGTCCAGTTCCGCTACCTCGAAAGAAAGGTGCAGTACTGATGGTCGAGCACAAACCCCTCCGCGTGTTCGTTACCCACTGGGTGCTGATCCTGGGGGTGATCATCATCGTGTTTCCCATCTACATCGCGTTCGTCGCCTCGACCCATCTGACCGAGGACGTTGTGAACACGGTGCAGCCCTGGTTCGGCGATCAACTGGTCGAGAACTACGGGACCGTCCTCGGGACAGGCAAGCAAACCGCCGGCGGCGTCCCGGTGGGAACCATGATGTTCAACAGCCTGATCATGGCGTTGGGCATCGCCTTCGGCAAGATCGCCATCTCGATCACCTCGGCCTACGCCATCGTCTACTTCCGCTTCCCGTTCCGCATGGGGTTCTTCTGGATCATCTTCCTGACCCTGATGCTGCCGGTGGAGGTGCGCATCCTGCCCACCTACAAGGTGGTGGTCGACCTGGGGCTGCTGAACTCGTACGCCGGGCTGATCCTGCCGTTGATCGCCTCGGCCACCGCCACCTTCCTGTTCCGGCAGTTCTTTCTGACGATCCCCGACGAACTGGCGGAGGCGGCGCGGGTCGACGGAGCGGGGCCCATCCGGTTCTTCATGACCATCCTGTTGCCGCTGTCGCGGACCAACATCGCCGCCCTGTTCGTGATCCTGTTCATCTACGGCTGGAACCAGTACCTCTGGCCGCTCCTGATCACCACCGACACCGACATGACCACCATCGTCATGGGCATCCAGCGGATGCTGTTCGTCGCCGATGCCGTGCCTGAATGGAACCTGACGATGAGCACCGCGATGCTGGCCATGCTGCCGCCGGTGGTGGTGGTGCTGGTCCTGCAGCGTCAGTTCGTCAAGGGTCTGGTCGAACCCGAGAAATAGGAAAAGTACATGGCGGAAGTGAACCTGCGCGGCGTCAACAAGGCCTTCGGCCGTCTCCAAGTGATCCACGGCGTCGATTGCGACATCGCCGACGGCGAGCTGCTGGTGATCGTCGGCCCCAGCGGTTGCGGCAAGTCGACCCTGCTCCGGATGATCGCCGGGCTGGAAACGATCACCGGCGGCGAGATCGCCATCGGCGGGCGGGTGGTCAACAAGCTGGAGCCGGCCGAGCGCGACATCGCCATGGTGTTCCAGAACTACGCCCTCTATCCGCACATGACGGTCTACAACAACATGGCCTACGGCCTGAAGATCCGGCGCATGCCCAAGGCCGAGATCGACGAGCGCGTCCGCAAGGCGGCGGCGATCCTCGAGCTTACCGACGAGCAGCTTCAGCGCAGCCCCCGGCAGCTCTCCGGCGGCCAGCGCCAGCGCGTCGCCATGGGCCGGGCGATCGTCCGCGAGCCCAGCGTGTTCCTGTTCGACGAGCCGCTGTCCAACCTGGACGCCAAACTGCGGGTGCAGATGCGCCTCGAGATCAAGAAGCTGCAGGAAAGGCTCGGCATCACCAGCGTCTACGTCACCCACGACCAGATCGAGGCGATGACCCTCGGCCACCGGCTGATGGTGCTCAGCGACGGTTATGTCGAGCAACTGGGCACGCCGATCGAGCTCTACGAGCACCCCGCGACCCGGTTCGTCGGCGGGTTCATCGGATCGCCGGCGATGAATTTCCTGACGGCGCGGATCTCGGGCGACGGGCGGAGCGTCGAGTTGCCGGGCGGCGACAGCCTGGCGCTGGCGAACGGCGGAGTGCCGCCGGCGGCCGGCCGGGCGGTGACCCTGGGGATCCGGCCCGAGCATCTGGAGAGGAGCGACGACGGGGGCGACATCGCCCACCTCAACATCGACGTGGTCGAGCAGCTCGGCGCCGACACCCTGGTCCACGGCCATTTCGGCACCGACCGTACCGACCTCACCGTACGCCTTCACGGCATCCAGAGCTTCAGGTCCGGCGAGACCCTGCCGTTCGCGGTCGCCCCCGAACACCTCCACCTGTTCGACGAGGAAAGCGGAAAACGGATCGAGGGCTGAACAGGCGAGGGGGCCGGAAGGGAACAAGCCTCCCGGCCCCTGCGCCGCATTTTGTGGTCTTAGCCGAAGAGGGCGTCGTCGGCGAAGCCGACCTCGACCAGCGCGGTGGCTTCACCGCCGACACCGTCCGCGACCGTGTACTCGAAGTCGAACGGACCGTTGTACTCGGGGTCTTCATAGAACACGGTGCGGCCGTCGGCTCCTAGGGAGACGAAGGCCTCGTAGCCGAGATCAACCCAGTCGCCCGGCTGGACCGCCGTCCCGTTGATCGCGGATACGAACAGTTCCTCGTTGGCGTTGTCGACGTCGTGATCGTTGGAGACAACGTCGAGGCTACCAGTATAACCGTCGCCCTCCGATGCGATGATCGTCAGCCAGTCGGCCTCGGCCACCGGATCGTCATTTACCGGGTCGACGGTGATCGACACCGTCGCCGTATCGGTGCCACCATTCCCATCGGAGACCTCGTAGACGAACCCGTCGTCGCCATAGAAGTTCTCGTCGGGCGTATAGGTGAACGACCCGTCGCTCTCCAGCACCAGGGTGCCGTGTTCGGGGCCGCTCACCGGCGTCGTGCTCACCGTCAACGCGTCGCCGTCGGGGTCGCTGTCGGGACCGTTGCCGTTGTCCGCCAGCACGTTTCCGACCAGGGGGGTGTCCTCGTCGGTGGTGACGGGATCGTCCTCGGCGGTGGGAGCTTGGTTGATCGAAGGAGCGGTGCCGACCAGCTTCAGCGAGTCCTCGCGGCCGCCTTCGCTGTCGTCCTCACCGCCGCCCTCGCCGTCACCGTCGCCCTCGGGGCCGACGCTGGTGATGCGGACGGCGAAATCCTGTCCGGCGATAAGATCGAGGGTGAGACCGACCGAGTCGTGGGACAGGGTGAAGGTGGTGGTCTGGATGTCGTCGGCGCTCATTCCCTGGGTGCCGATTTCGACGCCGACGTCGAACGGATTTCGGTTCCCGCCGCTGACGTTGGCGCCGTTGCCGAGGTTGGAAACGTTGTCCGCCGCGGCGGCGCTGTCGGTCACCTCCGAGCCCGAGAAGGACAGTCCGTCGAGCAGGCTCTCGTCGGAGACCTGAAAGAACAGGCCGCGCAGGTCGCCGGTGTAGTCGGAACCGGGGTCGAGGGTAACGGTGAACGCCAGATTTCCGTCTTCGACTTCTTGCACGCTGATCGTCGCCGCGGGCTCGCCGTCGATGTCGAAGGTGAGCGTCCCGCCGGTGGCGTCCGTATCGGCGCCGGCATTGGCTTGGGCGCCGGTGTCCCCGGCATCGCTCGAACCGGCATCGCTCGAACCATCGCCGCTCTCGTCTCCCTGATCCTTCCCTCCGCCCTTCTCCTTTCCGTCGGGGCGACCCTTGTCCGGGGCGGCGGACTTCGGGCCGCGCGGGTCGATCTGATCCTGTTCGCCGCCGAACAGGTGCAGTTCGTCGAAGACATTGGACTTACCAGAGAATTTAGCCATTTCATCCTCCATCAGTGATGCAGCTTGTGCCGCTCTCCCGACGCCTCATCTATTCGACGCTGAGTGAGAACCGAGACCGCGTGCCCGGCCGACTGTTTCTTGGGGGTCGAAAATGCAGAAAGTTCGATGGACGGAAGTATGGCTATTAATAAAACCTTATCAATACATTATTTTGCGCATAGAACACGCGAATAGTATTATTGTAGTACCGTAAATGTTTTCATATTTGCTGGTGATTTTTATCTGTTTATCATGTGTATCGGAACGGCGGCCGGTCGATCGACGGCGGCAATTGAAACCGCGCGAACGCGTCGCCAACTAGTTGATAAATTACGAAACTTGACGCCGTTTCGTTAGCCACCGACGGAAAAAGAACGCCATGTCCTCTCCGACAGCGCCGACCGCCGACACCGAATCCAGAGGGTCGAAACTGATCCGGATCGGGATTGCCTTGTCGTCCGAACGGGACGGCGAGCGCCTGATGGAGAGTATTCTCCTCGAAGCGAAGGAATTCACCAATGCTGACGGTGGGACCCTGTACCTGTGTACCGACGATCGCCGCCTGCGGTTCGCGATCGTCCGCAACGACAGCCTCGATGTCGCGTTCGGAGGGACCACCGGCAATGAACTCGACCTGCCGCCCCTTCCCTTGTACGACGAGGCGACCGGGGAGGAGAACCATCACAGTGTCGCCACCCACGCGGCACTGACCGGAGAGACCATCAATATTGCCGACGTGTACGCGGTCACCCGTTTCGACTTCTCGGGAACCAAGGAAATCGACCGGCGTTCCGGGTACCGCTCGCAGTCCTTTCTGACCGTACCGCTCAACAACCACGTCGGCGAAGTCATCGGCGTGCTCCAACTGATCAATGCGGTGGATCCGAAGACCGGGACCGTCGTTCCGTTCGA